>DATLZF010000260.1:0-3824 GCA_035574135.1 Candidatus Methylomirabilota bacterium | reverse complement strand
TCACCAGGTGCTGCCACCAGACCAACCCGACCGGCAGGCCGCCTAGCGATGCCCCGTTGTTCCCCGGCCATGAAAACCGTCCTGATCGTCGAGGATGACCCGCGCATCTCCGCCGCTCTCTCCGTACGGCTGAGCGCGGCCGGCTACCGGGTCCTGACGGCGAACGATGGCTTTGCGGGACTCAAGGTCGCCGTGGCCGAAAGGCCGGACCTCATCCTCATGGACGTGGTCATGCCAGTGGGACTGGGTTTCTCCGTGGCCGAGCGCCTCAGGGACCTGGGTCTGACAATTCCCATCATCTTCATCACCGCGAGCCGGCGGCCCGGACTCCGCCGCAGCGCCGAACGTCTTGGCGCCGTCGGATTCTTCGAGAAGCCGTACGACGCAGAGGAATTGATGTCCGCAATCTCGTTCGTCACCGCCCACGCGCCGCCCTCGGCTCGCCCGGCGCCGCGCCCCTGAACCAGCACTGTCATGACACCCAAACGCATTCTCATCATCGAAGACGATCCGGGCATCGCCGCCGCCCTGGCAGCCCGTTTCCGGGCCCGCGACTATGCCACGTGCATCGCGGGGGATGCCGTGGTAGGCTTCAGCCAGGCAATCCGCCAACGGCCCGATCTAATTCTTCTGGACATCAACCTGCCCGGAGGCGACGGCCTGTCGCTCGCCCGCCGTTTGAAGTCCATCAATCAGACCCGGCGCATCCCCTTTATTCTCATCACCGCGCGCCGGGACGACAACCTCCGGGCGCAAGCCATGGCGCTCAATGCCGCCGGTCTGTTCGAGAAACCCTACGATGCGGAGGAACTGCTCGCCGTCGCCGGACACGCCCTCGGAGACACCGGCATGTTCCGGCGGCCGGTGCCACCGCGGCCGGACGACGAAGCCCTGGGCATGACGACGCGTCCACCGCTCAAGCGTGTCTTGGTGGTGGAGGACGACCCCGAGATCGCCACCGCGCTCGAAGTGCGGCTCAAGCAGGCCGGTTATGCGGTGACGCAGGCGGCGGACGCCGCCGGGGGATTGAGCGCCGCCGTGCGCAGCCGGCCGGACCTGGTGCTGCTCGACATCACCCTGCCAGCGGGAGACGGCTTCATCCTGGCCGAGCGCATCCGTCAGGTGCTGCCGGAGCCGACGCCGGTCATCTTTATCACGGCCAGCCGGGAAGCAACCTGCCGACAACGGGCCAAAGAACTCGGAGCGGCGGCGTTCCTCGAGAAACCCTACGAACCGGCCGAACTCCTCGAAGCCGTGCACCGAGCCGTCGGCCGGTGACCATCTCCCCTCGATCGCGTGGCGGGCGGTGTCTCGCCTGCCCGCAACGCGGCCCGCCCGGCGCCCGATGACAGCCCCACACCGGCCCACGGCTCGGGATGGGAGGCCAGGGCACCACAAGGCCCTCCGCCGGCCGACTAAACCGTTGCCAACCGCGCGGCGGCACCTTTAGGATTCCACGCGCCCCGGGGCGCGCCGCCCCGGCGAGGCATGACCGACTACAAAGTCAAATTCGAGGTCTTCGAGGGTCCGCTCGACCTCCTGCTCTATCTGATCAAGAAGCAGGAGGTGGACATCTACGACGTGAACCTCACGCAACTGGCCACGCAGTTCGTCGAATACGTGGACGTGATGCGCCTGCTCGACCTGGACATCGCCGGCGAGTTTCTCGTCATGGCGGCCACGCTCATGTACATCAAAAGCCGGGAACTCCTGCCGGTGGACCAACAAGCAGCCGTCGAGGGCGAAGACGAAGCTGACGACCCCCGCTGGGAGCTGATCCGCCAGCTTGTCGAGTACAAGAAATTCAAAGATGCCGCCGCCCGCCTTCAGGCACTGGAAATCGCGCAGGACGACATCTACCCGCGCCAGGCCGCCAAACCGGAATTCGAGCCCGAAGCCCTCAGCCCACGCCGGGAGGCATCCATCTTCGACCTCATCAACGCGGTCAACGCCGTCCTCAAGCGGGTCAGCCAGCGCGAGGAGCTGCGGGACATCTTCGCGGACAAGTGGACGGTCAGCGAGAAAATCGAGGTGCTCCTGCGCCAGGTGGGCGAGCGCGGCAGGCTGAGTTTCTCCAGCCTCTTCGCCCATACCACCAGCCGCACCGAAGTCGTGGTGACGTTCCTGGCGCTGCTGGAGTTGATCCGGCTCGGGCAGATCGTCGCCTCCCAAGCCGAGGAATTCGGCGAGATCGAAATCACCCGCTCGCCCAAGCCCGCCGCCACGCCGGCTCCGGAGCCCCACACCACTCTCGCGACGGCCGAGCCCACCCCGTCCTGACCATGGAACTCAAGTCCGTTCTCGAAGCCATCCTCTTCTCCTCACAAAAGCCGCTTTCGGCGCCCGAACTGCGCGCGATCCTGGCCGACGCCACCGAACACTCGACCGACGAAGCCGTTCGCGCCCTGAAACGAACGAGCGCCGAGGCCATCACAGCCGCCCTCGAGGAACTGCAGAGCGAACACGAGCGCGCCGCCCGTTCCTACCGACTCGCATGCGTGGCCGGGGCGTGGCAGTTCGTCAGCCAGCCCCAGTTCGCGCCGTGGCTCAAGGCCCTGCATGGCCACCGGGCCCGTCCGCCCCGCCTCACTCAGCCCGCCTTGGAAACGCTGGCCATCATCGCCTACCGCCAACCCGTCACCCGCGCCGAAGTCGAGCAGGTCCGCGGCGTGGCCGTGGACGGTGTCATGCAGACCTTGCTGGAGCGCGGTCTCGTGGAGCAGACGGGCCGCGCAGAGGTCGTCGGCCGCCCGGCGCTCTACGGCACCACCGCACTGTTCCTCGAATACTTCGGCCTGCGCAGCCTCGACGATCTCCCGGCCGCCGATGAACTGCGCCGCATCGTGGTGCAAAAGCCGGCCGAACTGTTGACGGTCGAAGCCGGCCTGGCCACGCCTCCCCCGGAGCAACTGACCCTGACCGACAACATCCAGGCAGCCCAGCCGCAGGCTTCCCCGGCGCCCACGCAGACGGGCCAGGTCGACGCCGCGGCCCCCGAGACCGCCGCCTCGAGTATCCCTGGCCCCGCAGGGCCGGTTTCCTAACTCCGGCTCGATGCACATTCTCGAACACCGGCAGGCCATCGACCAGCTTGATGCCCAGATCGTAAAGCTCCTCAACGAGCGCACGCGGCACGTCCTGGAGATCGGCTCCCTCAAGCTCAAGGCCGGACAACAGATTTACGCTCCCGAGCGGGAAATGGCCGTGCTGCGACGCGTCTGCAAGCTCAACCCCGGCCCCATCACCGAGACCTCCCTCCGCGCGATCTACCGCGAAATCATGTCGAGTGCGCTGTCGCTCGAGAAGTCGATGACCATCGCGTATCTCGGCCCCGAGGCGACCTTCACCCACCAGGCCGCGCTGCACCGCTTCGGATCGAGCCTGCGCTATTCCTCGCAGAAGACCATCGCGGACGTCTTCGCCGAGGTCAGCCGCCACCGGGCTGATTACGGCGTCGTGCCGGTCGAGAATTCCACCGAAGGCGTGGTCACGCACACGCTGGACATGTTCGTCGAGAGCGACCTGAAGATCGTCGCCCAGGTTATCCTGCCGATCCGTCACTGCCTCCTCAGCCGCGCCAAGCGGCCGCAGATCCGCCGGCTTTACGGGCATCCGCAGACGCTGGCCCAATGCCGCGCCTGGGTGCAGAACAACCTGCCCCACGTCGAGATCGTCGAAACCTCGTCCAACGCCCGTTCGGCCGAGCTGGCGGCGAAGGACAAAACCGCCGCCGCCATCGCCGGCCACGTCGCCGCCGAACGCTACGGCTTGCGAATACTCTAACAGGACCTGCAGGACCACTCGAACAACGTGACCCGCTTCCT
>DATLZF010000259.1:0-4254 GCA_035574135.1 Candidatus Methylomirabilota bacterium | reverse complement strand
CCACCGCCCCCGCCGCGCCAACCTCACCCGCCACGGAGGACACGCTGGCACTGCACCTGCACCTCGGAGCCATGACGCGCGGCTTTCTTGCCCCCGCCGCGCGGCAGGTGGTGGTGACAGATGCCGAGATCTTCGGCCGCTACAAAATTCCCCGCCCGCGCCGGCTCAAGTCGCCCCAGGCCCAGACCTCGCGCTCGCTGCTCGAGATCGATTTTCACGACCTGCAGGAGGGCGATTACGTCGTGCACTTGCAGCATGGCATCGGGCGCTATCTCGGTCTCCAACTACTGCCCTTGGGCCGCGGCGTTGCGGGCGAGCCGCCCGACCCGGCCGCTGCGCAAGAATGCCTGGTCATCGAATACGCCCCGAGTGACCCCAACCAGCAGCCGCCCCGGCTTTACGTGCCGGTAACCGAAGCACACTTGGTAAGCAAGTACGTCGGTGCCGGCAAGGCGCGCCCACCTCTCAACACGCTCGGCGGCGGCAAGTGGGCGCGGACCAAGCAACAGGCCGAACGGGCCGTGCGCGACCTCGCCGCCGAACTGCTGGCAGTGCAGGCGGCCCGCGAGTCCCAGCCCGGCCACGCCTTCGGCCCCGACACGCCCTGGCAACGCGAGTTCGAAAGCGCGTTCCTGTACGAGGAGACCCCCGATCAGTGGCGCGCCATCATGGCCACCAAGGCGGACATGGAACGGCCCAAGCCCATGGACCGCCTCATCTGCGGCGACGTGGGCTACGGCAAGACCGAGGTCGCCATCCGCGCAGCTTTCAAGGCGGTCATGGACGGCCGCCAGGTGGCCGTGCTCGTGCCCACCACCGTGCTGGCCCAGCAGCACTTCAACACCTTCCGCGAGCGCATGGCCGATTACCCCGTGCGCATCGAATTGCTCTCCCGCTTCCGCACGCCGGCCGAACAGCGCCGCGTCCTCGCCGCTCTGGCCGCAGGCTCGGTGGACATCGTCATCGGCACCCACCGCCTGGTGCAGAGCGACGTGGTCTTCAAGGACCTCGGGCTCGTCGTCATCGACGAGGAACAGCGATTCGGCGTCCTGCACAAGGAACGTTTCAAGCTGCTGCGGCGCCTGGTGGACGTGCTCACCCTCAGCGCCACGCCCATTCCCCGCACGCTCCACCTCGCCCTCACCGGCGCGCGCGACATGAGCACCATCGAAACGCCGCCCCAGGATCGCCTGCCCGTGGAAACCATCGTTTGCGAGTACGACGAACGGGTGATCCGCGACGCGATCCAGCGCGAATTGAACCGCCAGGGCCAGGTCTTCTATCTGCACAATCGCGTGCAGGACATCGACGCCGTGGCCGCCCGCCTGCGCGCGCTCGTGCCCGCGGCCCGCATCGTGGTCGGCCACGGCCAGATGCACTCGGACGAACTCGAGGAGGTCATGACCGCTTTCGTCAACGGCCAGGCGGACGTGCTCCTCTCCACGACCATCATCGAAAGCGGTCTGGATATCCCCAACGCCAACACCATTATCATCGAGCGGGCGGATCGCTTCGGCCTGAGCGACCTCTACCAGCTTCGTGGCCGGGTCGGCCGCTACAAGCACCAGGCCTACGCCTACCTGCTCGTGCCGCGACACGCCCGCTTGCTCACCGACGCCCGCAAACGCATCAGCGCCATCAAGCAGTACTCGTCGCTGGGCAGCGGTTTCAAGATCGCCATGCGCGACCTCGAGATTCGCGGCGCTGGTAACCTGCTCGGTCCCCAGCAAAGCGGCCACATCACCGCCGTCGGCTTCGACCTTTACTGCCAACTGCTCAAGCAAAGCATCGCCGCGCTCAAGGGCGAAAAAGTCGCGCCCCGCATCGAGGTTCAGGTGCGGCTCGATTTCCTCGCGCTCAGCGCCGCCGAAGAGGGCCGTCCCCGTCCCCAACCGGCGCCCCGGCGTTCCAAGAACCAACCCGCCATCTCCGTGCCGCGTGAGACCGCCACCTACGCCGATTCCGCTGATTCCTCGCCGCCCGAAAACGTGCGCCGCGGATCGCCGCAGCCACGGGCCTTTGCAGGCCTTCCGCTCAGTTACGTGGCCGACCCCCATCACCGCATCGAGATTCACCGCAAGGTGGCCGCTCTTTCCGACGCGGGCGAAGCCGAACGATTGCGCGCCGAGCTCAGGGACCGTTTCGGACCCATCCCGCCCGCCACCGAGCTGCTGCTCCAGGTGGCCGAGCTCAAACTCCTGGCCGCCAGCCGCGCCGTCACCGCCATCGAATCGCGCGAGGACAAGTTAATGGTCACCCGGCACCAGGACTTCGTCATGGTAGGCGGACGCTTCCCGCGTCTGACCCGCAAGGAGCCCCGCGCCCGGCTCAATGAAATCCGCCGTTTCCTCGCTGCGCTCCCCGAATGATTGCATGCCACGGCCGCTCGGTTGCCGCCCTTTTCCCGCCTCGCCAGGCGTCCCCTGCTCTTCCACGGTGTCTCGTCTCCCGCGGCCTCGCGGGTAAGAAAAAAGCCCGGGCCGAACAGCCCGGGCTGAACTGGCTCGCCACGGCAAGTGACCGGCGGCGGTCTCAGTTGGCGTACTTGTAAGGGCAGCCGTAGGGCTTGGTCTTGACCACGGCCACCGTCTCCCCGGCCGAGAGCTTCGCGATGGCTTCCTTGACGTAGTTGCGGGCTTTTCGAGGATCACCCTCCGTCACGGCCTGGTCATCGATGGCGCCGTTGTAGGCCACCTTGCCGTCCTTGCCGATGACGACCATATGTGGCGTGGTCTTGAACCCGTAGGCTTTGCCGATCACACCCTTGGGATCGTGCACGACGCCGGTGGCCTTGATCTTCGCGCTGGTGATTTCCTTCTTCGCTTTGGCGGCGTCGCTGTAGCTGGAGTTGACCACCAGCCAGATCACCCCTTGGGCCGTAGCCGCCGCCTGGGTCTCCTGCATGGCGCCGGAGTTGTAATGACGGGCCACGTAGGGGCAATCGAGATTGTAGCCTTCCAGCACCACGATCTTGCCCTTGTAGTCCGCCAGCTTGTGGGTCTTGCCATTCACGTCGGTGACGGTGAAGTCCGGCGCCGCTGTGCCGACCTCGGCGTCGGCGCGGACGGTGAACGTGGCGGCCAGCAGAGCCGCCGTGAGAACGAGCATCTTCTTCATGGTTTTTTCCTGTTGCGCTGTTTGTTGGTCGGGCAGACCGGCCGCTTCGCTGCCAGGCAATCTGCCGTTTTGTGCCTCGGTTGGACGGTTCCCGCCCCGGTTTTATTTGGCGGCGTCTTCCAGAGCCCTGAGTACAATACCGGGAGTCAATGCCTCCGGCAGCACGATGGGCGGCCGGGACGGATCCCGCGGATACACCAACACGAGGGGCACCGCCGCCCGGCCGTGGCGCGCCAGCTCCTCGGTGATGTCGTCAGGGGTGTTGGTGTAGTCCGCCAACAGCGCGACGGCGTTGATCTCCTTCAGCTTCGCCCGCGTGGCAGGGATCTCGATACTGGTCTTTTTGTTGACCTGGCACGTCACGCACCAGTCGGCCGTGAAATCGACAAACACCGGCCGGCCAGCGGCCCGCGCCTTCGCCACAGCCTCCGGGCTCCATTTCTCCCATGCGATGCCATCGGGTGATTCCTGCAAGGAACCGGCCGCCGGTTCCCCTTGCGGCGCACGCCACCGCAACTGACCCTCGACGGCATAGAGATAGCCGCCGGCCAGCAACGCCAACGCCAGCGTGGCCGCCAGCCCGCGCCGGCGGGAGCCGCGCTGGAAAAACTCTCCATACACCCAGGCAGCCAGCGCCAGCACCACGAGGAACAAACCGAGCCACAGCGTGCGCTTGCCGTAATGATTCGCCGCCAGTTGCATCAACCACACCGCCGTGGCCAGCATGGGGAACCCCATCGCGATTTTGAACCGTTCCATCCACGCGCCGGGCTTCGGCAGCAGCCGGAGCCAGCCCGGCTGCCAGCACAACAGCACGTAGGGCAACGCCAGCCCGAGCCCGACCGTGAGAAAGACCATCACGATGACGGCGGGGGGCTGGGTGAAGGCGAAGCCCAGAGCCGCGCCCAGGAACGGCGCCGAACAGGGCGTGGCCAGCACCGTGGCCAGCACGCCGTTGAAGAACGCGCCCGGCATCCCCTCCTTCGCCGCCAGATGGCCCGCCGCCTCCATGGCCCCACCGGCCAGAGTCACTTCGAACAACCCGAACAGGTTCAACGCCACCAGCGTCACCAGCACCGTCAGCACCACGAGAAACTGCGGGTTACCGAACTGCATCCCCCAACTGGCCCGATGCCC
>DATLZF010000258.1:0-2963 GCA_035574135.1 Candidatus Methylomirabilota bacterium | reverse complement strand
GACTGGTTGAGTCCCGATCAACGAACGGCTCTGCATCATGTCCTTCGCAGCACCGACCGCATCACCGGCTTTCGCGGTCTGGCGGGCACGGGCAAAACCACCGTGCTCAAGGAACTGCACGCGGCGTGTGATGGATACTCGCTGCGATTCTGCGCGCCCACCGCCGCCGCCACCGAGGTCTTGCGCAAGGAAGGTTTTCAGGCCGTCACGCTCGAATCGTTTCTGCGCGAAGATGGACGCCAACTGACTCCCAAGTCCGTCATTGTTCTCGATGAAGCCGGGGCGGTGGGCGTGGACGACATGGCCTGGCTGCTGCGGTTGGGTGTTCGGGTCATTCTTTGCGGCGACACCGGCCAGCATGGTTCGGTGAAACGGGGCGACGCGCTCCGCATCATTGAGGAACATTCGCCCTACACGTTCGGACAACTCACGCAAATCCGCCGCCAACGCCGGGCCGACTACCGGCGCGTCGTGGAACTCGCCGCCACGAAGCAGACGACGGCGGCCTTCGCGGAATTGGAACGGCTGGGCGACATCACGGAGCTTGCGCGTGATGACGTTCACCACGCGGCGGCTCAGGCGTACGTCACGGCGACGGCGGAACGAAAATCCGCTTTGCTCGTCGCGCCTACCTGGGCCGAGATCGAAGCCGTCACTTCGCATGTGCGATCCGAATTGAAGACACGCGGACAGATCGGCCCGGAGGAGCATGAGTTCCGCGTTTTCGATTCGCTTTCGTGGACAGAGGCGCAGAAATGGGACGCCCGGCGGTATCGCGCCGGGCAGATGCTGCGCTTTCATAAGGCGGCGGGCGGCTTCGCGCGCGATGAATCGGTTGAGGTGGTCGGAGTGGTTGGAAGCTCGCTTCGAGTCCGGCGCGCAGACGGTTCGGAAAAATCCTTCCCGCTGAAGCGCGATGCAAAATCGAGTCGAGGCTCCGCCTCGTTTGATGTCGGGGAAAGCAAGACGCTGACGGTGGCTCCTGGCGACAAACTCCTGTTGCAATCCAACCGGGCCAAACGGTTCACCAACGGCGAACTCGTCGATGTGAAGTCGGTTCAAACCGGTTCCATCACGCTCGCCGATGGCCGGGCGTTGCCTGCCGATTACAACACCTTCACGCACGGTTACGCCGTCACGTCTCACGCCGCCCAGGGCAAGACCGTCGATGCCGTGTTCATGGTCGCCTCGTCTCGCTCTTTAGCGGCCGTGCATCGCGAACAGTTTTACGTCTCCATCTCGCGGGGACGGGACGAGGCCCGGGTCTTCACCGATGACAAGGATTTGCTCCGCGCCCACGTCACCGATTCGAGCGCCCGCCTCGCCGCCATCGAGGTGGTGCCGGTGATTCCCAAACGCCGCCTGATCTCTTTGGCGCGGCAAGTCGCCCAACGCGTGGCTTCAACCGCTCGGTGGCTTCGCGAAACTCTCTGGCCGACCCATGCTGTTGAATCTGCGACACCAGAACTCTCCACTGCCAGGCAGGGCCGGGGCCAGCGCCTTTGACGTATGAAACCGCTCACCGACCAGGAACTCGACAAACTCGCCTGCCTTGAATCCTCGCAGATTTACACGGCCAGCATTCGCATCCGGGCTGATGACCGGCGTGCTTATTGTTTTGCGACCAGCCATTACCTCGACGCGTTAATCGAAGCCAATGCCGACCGCCAGCCCAATGCGCCCATCCAGCGGTTGACGCTCCGCTTCACCTCCGGCGAGGTCGTGGTTCTCGGCTCCGGCCTGGAGCGTATCGAGGATCGACTGGCTGAAAGCCACTTGCGCGGCCTCAAAACCGTCGAACCGCGCCATGCCTCACTGCTCAAGTTCGGCCCGATCATTTTGTCCATCTCCGTCCATCGAAAGGAGGAAGTATGAGCGTCTCGGTCAACGAACGAGTCAATGGTCACACCGGCAACGGCGTCCACAAACGCGATGACAAGCCCGTGCTCATCGCAAACCACGCGCGCGACCTGTTGAACCTGCGCCGCCTGCCCGCCATGCTCACCGTGGCGCAAACCGCCGTGCTCCTGAACCGGGGCGAGCACGACATCCCCGTGCTCGTGCGGGCCGGATTGCTGAAGCCATTGGGCGATCCGCCGCCCAACGCGGTTAAATTCTTCGCCACGGTCGAGGTGCTCGAACTGGCCGACGACCGTCAGGCGCTCGACCGCATCTGCGCGACCCTCACCGAATACTGGCGCGGCAAGAACGAAAGCCGCAACGGATCAGACTGAGCGGCCTCATCCGGCGCGGCGATCCGGCAGCTGGCAGCGGAATCACCTGGACTCTCCTTCAACCGCCGGTGACGCGGCGCAGAAGGCGTAAGGGAATTTTGGCACTGTTGGCAAACAGCGCACAAGGTGCACGACGACACAGGCCATTTGGCAGGCCAGCCCGCCTTGAGTGGATGGCTAATGCTGTTTCTCCCTGCGTCGCCGACACTCGATTAAGGCCGGCTGCACCCAGGCGATGTCCTCTCCCGGTGGCGCTGCGAGCTGCGAGGGACCATGCCTCCAATGCACGTTCATTCCTGGGATCGGTGATCTCCATCCACAGAACCCGCAACCGGCAGACAGGACAAGCCCACAGGGATTGATGACTGGAAAGAGGGTAATTGGATGGGACAGGCATTGGCGGTGAACCAGCCGGTGATTCCTCGGATATGCCTGCCACAGGGCCGGTTTCAGATTGGCGCTCCAAGTGATGGTAACGCTGACGCATGACGTAGCGCCGGTAGAATTGATGCACCCCTTGAAAGGTGATCGCGCAGCCTTTCTCGGCCCGGAGAGCTTCGGCGATTTCCTTCCATGTCCTGCGCCGCCGCCGCTGTTCCCGGATGAACTCCACGAACGGTTCCAACCGGCTGTAAAACGCGCGTCCGCCGCCGGATTTGCTCCGCTTGCTCGCCGACACGTCGTTGCTGGCTGCCGTATCCATTACCGCCAGCTTACCGTGCGAGTAGG
>DATLZF010000257.1:0-4667 GCA_035574135.1 Candidatus Methylomirabilota bacterium | reverse complement strand
GGTGACGAGCTGTTCCACTATACTTACCAATGCGGTAACGACAATCTTATTGGTCGTGTTCCGGATGGCGGCACGACGATTCTGCTTTTGGGTGCCAGCCTTTCGGGGCTCTTTCTGGCTTCTCGCCGCTTCGGCAAGAGGGCCTGAAACGTCGTAACAGGATTCTCAGAAACGGAGGGCTGAAAGGCTCTCCGTTTTTTTATGCCCAGATCAATTCAGTGTTCGGTCGTTGCGTTGGTCTTCGTAGCTTTCGCGTCGCCGCAAATTGCGAGGGCTGAGCAGTACGGTGAGATCATCACATTCGGCCGAGCGAACATGGCGGGCCTTGCCCCCAGTTTACTGATTGGCCTGCACGGTGGATCCGTTCTCGGACTGACGCGGGGAGGAAGTGCAGCGGGAGGAGGCACGCTCTTTGCCGTCGCTGGGGATGGTTCGAGAATAGACCTCATTCGCGGATTTCGAGGGACTCCTTCAGATGGGTGGGAACCTGTGGGCGCGGATTTGAATCAGGGCGGCTACGCTTTCGGTGTGACAGCTCAAGGAGGTATCGACAACGTCGGTGTCTGTTTTGCTGCGGCGGTCGATGGCTCCGGCTATCGAGTAGTTCATCACTTCCGTGTGACCGGAACAGGCGGTCGAATCCCGCTCGCCGGCGTTCGATTTGGAAAAAACGGCGTGGCCTATGGTGTGGCGACCGCCGGAGGGCGTCACAACCAGGGAACTCTCTTTAAGTTTGATCCCTCGGATCAGAGCCTCGATCACTTTCTGCATTTTGGTGATCCCGGCGTCTCGGGCTGGAGTCCGCTCTCGAGGCTCATGGAGGGAGCGGATGGGTGGCTCTACGGAACAACGCACGGTGGCGGAGCAGGCTCGGCGGGTACTCTTTTCAAGGTCAGATCCGATGGCTCGCAATATCGGGTGCTACGAGAGTTTGGGATCACGGCAGATGATGCCCGCCACCCGCGTGGAGAGTTGACCCAAGGCCACGACGAGGTCATCTACGCGACGACAGAAGCGGGAGGCGAGCATGGGGCCGGTGCTCTTGTCCGGCTTGATCCCGATGGGGGCGGCTATCGCGTATTAAGAAGCTTTGGCGCGTCCGATATCGACGGTGCCGATCCGGGAGGTGGCGTAATCATGGGCTCGGACGGCTGGTTGTATGGCGTGACCCGTTCGGGAGGCAGAAATGGGTTTGGAACCATCTACAAGATCGCTACGGACGGGGAGGGCTACACAATTCTGAGGCATCTCGGGGAAGACCCATTCGACGGCCGATGGCCCGATGGGCACTTGGTCGAGGGAGCCGACGGCGTCCTTTACGGTGTGACAACCGAAGGAGGCCGCGCGCGGGGGGGCACGCTATTCAGGCTTGATGCGGACGGTGCCCACTACTCGATCCTGTGGCATTTCTCCGCCTCGGGTGACGATACGGCGAACCCCGTTTCCATTGTCGAGGGCACGGGGGGACAGCTTTTCGGGACGGGAGCAAGCGGTGGTCTGTTCAACTCGGGCACGGTTTTCAGATTGTCTCGGAGTGGCACGGAATACTCGATCATAAAGGACTTCGGCGCCTCGCCCGAGGAAGGGATGGCGCCTCTGGGAGGTGTCACGGAGGTTGAGAATGGGTTGCTCTACGGCACCACGGCGTACGGTGGTGCCTTCGGGTTTGGCACAGTGTTCCAGGTGGCCGCGGACGGAGGGAGCTTCAGGTCGTTGCATCATTTCCGGGGAGGGCCTTCGGATGGCGCCAACCCGGAGTCGCCATTGACACGTGTTGGAGCCAATCAACTGGCTGGCGTTACACCTGGCGGGGGACCACACCAAGCGGGAACAATTTTTCGGATCAATCAAGATGGGAGCGGTTATATCGTCCTGCGAGCTTTCACAACGGAAGGGGGAGATGGGCAATTGCCGCAGGGCCGGCTTGTGGAAGGGAACGACGGTCGCCTTTACGGAACGACGCTCTACGGGGGGGCATTCGGAGCGGGCACCATTTATCGGATCACCACCAACGGGTCTGGCTTCGCAGCGTTGCACAGCTTCGGCGGCCCTCCGGCTGACGGGGCGACGCCCCACGGGGGCTTGATGCTGGCCAGCGACGGCCGGTTGTATGGCACCACTGCCGCCGGTGGTGTTCACAACGTGGGCACAGTTTTCGCCATTCGACCCGACGGTACCGGCTACACGGTCATCCGCAGTTTTCTTCCTGATGGCGCCGAGGCTCGCTTTCCGCTGGTGGGGTTGCTGGAGGGACCGGAGGGTGCCCTGTATGGAACCACGGTGACGGGGGGCGCTGAAGGCTTTGGCGCCTTGTTCAAGGTGAACAAGGATGGAACCGGTTATCGAGTGCTGCACAGTTTCGTTTACGGAAGCGGAGGGGACAGCGCGAATCCGGGGCCTTTGCTTCTCGCGCGCGACGGGATGATCTACGGCAACTTGTTCTTTTCCGGCACCCATGGATATGGATCGATTTATCGGTGGAACGTCGCGGGTTTGCCCCGCATGAGCGCCGCGCGTGCGGCAGCGGGAGTGACCATCCGGATCGAAACGTTTGCCGGCCTGGGATGCGTGCTGGAATCGCGCGATCACGGCGCGAAGATCTGGCAGCCGGTGGTGGCGTTTACCAATGCCTCGGGCCGCTTCGAATACGTGGACCCGAAGCCGACGGCGCCGGCTCGGTTGTATCGGGCACGGGCGTTTACCCCCTGAGGGGCCAACGGGCGCTTTCCGACCTACTCGTTCCTGATCCCGAGCTTTTCCATGAGTTCGTAGAGCGTGGGGCGGCTGATGCCCAGTTCCTCCGCCGCGCGGCTTACTGTGCCGTTGTTGCGACGAAGCGCGTTCCCGATCACTTCGCGTTCCACCTCTTCCCGGGCTTCCTTCAGCGTGCGCGCGGCTGCCGCGCCGCCGGCGGCGGACAGTTCCAAATCCGAGCTGGTGATCCGCCGGCCTTCCGACATGATGAACGCGCGTTTGACCCGGTTTTCCAGCTCGCGGACGTTGCCGGGCCACGGATGCCGTTCGAGGGCGCGCACGGCGTCGTCACTGAAGCGGGGCGGTTCCTTGCCACTCTCGGCGGCGCAACGCCTCAAAAAGGCCTGCGCCAGCAGGGCCACATCTCCGGCACGTTCGCGCAAAGCCGGGAGCTTCAGCACGACCACGGCGATCCGGTAGTAGAGATCTTCACGGAAGCGGCCCTGCTCCGTTTCGACTTTGAGATCTTTGTTGGTGGCAGCGATCACTCGTGTATCGACTTCGATCGAACTGCGTCCGCCGACCCGTTCCAGCGTCTTTTCCTGGAGGAATCGCAGGAGTTTGACTTGCAGTTGCAGGGGCAGTTCCCCGATCTCATCGAGAAAGAGCGTGCCGCCGGCCGCCAGCTCAATGCGGCCCTTGCGTTGCGCGTGCGCGCCGGTGAATGACCCTTTCTCGTGGCCGAAGAGTTCGCTTTCGAGCAGCGCCTCGGGAATGGCGCCGCAGTTGATAGCGACAAACGGTCCGTCTTTACGGGCGCTGCGCCGATGGATGGCCTGGGCCGCCATCTCCTTGCCCGTTCCGCTTTCGCCGAGGATGAGCACGGCAGCATCGGTGGTGGCCACCTTGCGGATGCTGGCGAAGATCTCCTGCATGCGCGGGCTGCTGCCCAGCATGCCTTCGAAGGTGTCGGTGGTGAGTTGCTGTTGCATTTTGCGGTATTCCCGCTCGAGCTGCGCGACGTGGAAGGCCCGCTTGAGGATCAGCTTGAGCTCATCCAGTTCCACCGGCTTGGATAGAAAATCGTAGGCTCCTTCTCCGACGGCACGCAGGGCGTTCGCTTTCTCGGACTGCCCGGAAATGATGATCACTTTCGTCAGCCGGTCATGCGCCAGGATGTCGGAAAGTGTCGCGAAGCCCTCATGGGGGTTGCCGGGGTGGGGTGGCAGGCCCAGGTCGAGGAGCACCACCGTGGGTTTTTTCTCCCGCAGCCGTGCCAGGGCGTCGGCCCGGTTCTCCGCCACCAGGACCTCGTAATCCGCCGCCAACCCCCATTTCATTTGGGAACGAATGTCCTCGTCGTCATCCACGATCAGCAACGCCGGTTTCACATTTCTCACTCTGGGTTCATTGGGCCGGCAACAACACGCGAAACGTCGTGCCTTTGCCCTCTTCACTCTCAACCTCGATGCGCCCGTGGTGGGCGTCCACGATCGCCTTGCAATGGTACATCCCGATGCCGATGCCCTTCTTCTTTGTCGTCTGAAACGGCCGGAACAGTGAGCGATTAATGAACTCCGGCGACATGCCGCAGCCGGTGTCCTGCACGGTCAGCGACACCCAACCATCCTGCGCGGCCGTGGTGACGCGGATCTCGCCCGTCTCTCCGCAGGCGTCGAGCGCGTTCAAGACCAGGTTCGTGGCCACCTTCTGAATCTGCTCCGCATCCAACGGCACGGGTGGCAGTGGGGGGAGATCAGTCACGATCGCCACGCCGCCGGTGGGGGGAACGGTCTTGAGCGCTGTTTGGATCACGTCGCTCAAGTTGACGGGCAGTGTGCGCAGGGCGGGCTGCTTGCGAAGCAGACCCAGTCGGCTGATCAGTTCGTTGAGTCGCTGGGCGGCCTTTCCGATGGCGCGCAGCGCGTCCTCGCGAAATTCGGGATTATCGAAATGCTTCGGCAGGTTTTGCA
>DATLZF010000256.1:0-3564 GCA_035574135.1 Candidatus Methylomirabilota bacterium | reverse complement strand
CCTGCCCCTGCCCGCCGGCGTCGATCCCAAATGGGTCGAGGAATGCGCGCGCGATCTGGGCGCCAACCGCGGGGCTTCCCTCGTGCTGGCCGGTCACCGGCAACCTCCAGCCGTCCACATTCTTGCCAGCCTTCTCAACAGCGCGCTCGGCAACCAGGGCCGGACGGTGTTCTTCTCCGAGCTTCCCCAGACTCCCACCACGGACGACCTCGCAGGCTTGGTTGCGGCGTTGAATGCCGGGCAGGTGGACACGCTGGTCATCCTCGGGGCGAACCCGGCTTACACGGCCCCCGCCGGCCTCAATTGGAATGCCGCCCGGGCCAAAGCCAGGGAGGTCATTCGGCTCGGCTATTACGAGGACGAGTCCTTCGCCGGCTGCACGTGGCACTTGCCGGCGGCGCACTACTTGGAGTCGTGGGGAGATGCGCGGACCAGTGACGGTTCGTTGGTCCCGATCCAGCCGCTCATCGCCCCGCTCTACGGGGGGCTGACGGAGATCGAAGTACTGGCGCGGCTGGGCGGTTTGGAGCAGACGCGCTCCTACGACATTGCGCGGGAAACCTTCCGGATTTTCGCGGGCGACGCTGGGTTCGAGGAAAAGTGGAAGAAGTTTCTGCACGACGGCTACTTTCCGTTGAGCGCGCCCAAGAGCGCCGACGCCCCGGTCCCGGCGGATCGCGTCGCCGCGGCCTTTGCCAGCGTGACCGCCACGGCGCCCGGCAAGGACAACCTCGAGGTGGTGTTCCACCGCGATTACTCGCTGGACGATGGCCGGTGGAGCAACAACGGCTGGCTCCAGGAACTGCCGGACCCGATCACCAAGATTGTCTGGGACAACGTCATCCTCGTCAGCCGCAAGACGGCCGAGGAACTGGGCGTGACCAACACCAGCACCAAGGCCGACCTGGTCGAAGTCGAATTGGGCGGGCGCAAGATACAGGGGCCTGTCTGGGTGCAGCCCGGCATGGCGGATTACTCGCTGGGCCTGGCTTGCGGCTACGGGCGAATCGCTTCCGACAAGGGCGGCACGGGCCGGGTGGGCCACGAGGTGGGCCGCTACAATGCCTATGCCCTTCAGGCCTCCTCCGGGGCTTTTGCGGTGGGAGCCCGCGTGCGGAAGCTGGGTGAGACCTATCCCATTTCCTGCACGCAGGAGCACGGCTCAATGGAAGGTCGCCCCATCGTGCGCGAGGCGAACAAGGAACAGTTCGAGAAGTTCTCGAAGTTCGCCAAGAACATGGACCTCGAGGCCCATGCCGGCCATATCGCGACCGACCCCAAAACCGGACTGCCCAGGACCATCTACGAGCATCCGTACGCGGCCTACGACAGCGACAAACGCCAGGTCGGCATCGATCTCAAGCCCAACCAGTTCAAGAGCGAGGTGCATCAATGGGGCATGTCCGTCGATCTGAACGCCTGCGTTGGGTGCGCCGCCTGCGTGGTCGCCTGCCAGAGTGAGAACAACATCCCCATCGTGGGCAAGGATCAGGTCGCCCGCAATCGCGAGATGCACTGGTTGCGCATCGACCGTTACTACAGCGGTGCGTCCGATCATGACCGCGCGCAACGGCCGTCGGCCATCGACGATCCGCAGGTCCTGACGCAGCCGATGCTCTGCCAGCATTGCGAGGCGGCGCCGTGTGAGAGCGTCTGCCCGGTCAATGCCACCGCGCACGATGAGGAGGGGCTCAACGTGATGGCTTACAACCGTTGCGTGGGCACTCGTTACTGCTCCAACAACTGCCCCTACAAGGTTCGCCGGTTCAATTTCTTCGATTATCACAAGCATCCGCTGAAGAATCTCTACCAGACGCCGCTTGTCAGCCGTTCGCAGGGCCGCTGGAATCTGCTCAACTGGTGGAAGGAGCCGTCCCTGCACCACACGGTGCCGGACGATCAGTGGAACCTGCTGGCGCTGGTCAAGAACCCGGACGTGTCGGTGCGCATGCGTGGCGTGATGGAAAAATGCACGTTCTGTGTGCAGCGTATCGAGCAGGCCAAGATCGCGCAGAAGAACAAGGCCGGGCAATCCGGCGACGTGGCGGTGCCGGACGGCAGCTTCACCACCGCCTGTGCGCAGGCCTGTCCGACCGAGGCCATCGTGTTCGGAAACCTGCTCGACCCCCACAGCCGCGTCTCGCAGCTCAAACGTCAGGAGCGCGATTACACCGTGCTCGGTTTTCTCGACACCCGGCCGCGCGTGACCTATCTGGCGCGCGTGCGCAATCCGAACAAGAACATGCCCGATTACCACGAAACGCCGCTCAACATCCAGGAGTATGTGCGCAAGCAGGGCAGTCCGTTTGAACCTCATGCAATCCATGGTGCCGGTGACGCATCCCACGGTGAAACGAAAGGAGGCCACTAATGGCTAACGCAGCCGCCGCCTCCCTGCCCAAGATCGAGCGTCCCCCCCGGGAGCTGGACCGCGAGCCCTTGGTGCTCAACCGCCGCGGGTTGGGATGGATTTCCGACCGCGTCGCCGGCGTGGCCGAAGGCAAGACACCCGCTTGGTGGTGGGCCCTCTTCATCCCCAGTGCCCTGATCATGGGGGTTTGCTTCGCCATGGTGGCCTACCTCATGTCCACCGGCGTGGGGGTGTGGGGTCTCCAGGTGCCGGTGGCCTGGGCGTGGGACATCACCAACTTCGTCTTCTGGATCGGCATCGGGCACGCCGGCACGCTCATCTCGGCCATTCTCTTCCTGCTGCGGCAGAAGTGGCGTACGTCGATCAACCGCGCGGCCGAGGCCATGACCATCTTCGCCGTCATTTGCGCCGGCCTGTTTCCCCTCATTCACATCGGGCGCATCTGGCTGGGCTGGTGGCTGCTGCCGCTGCCCAACGCCAACGGCATCTGGCCGCAGTTCCGCTCGCCGCTGCTGTGGGACGTGTTCGCCGTCTCGACCTACTTCACCGTCTCGCTGTTGTTCTGGTACATGGGGTTGATCCCCGACCTGGCCACCATGCGGGACCGGGCCACGAGCAAGATCCGCCAGTTTCTCTACGGCCTGTTCGCGCTCGGGTGGACCGGCTCGAACCGGCACTGGAGCAACTACGAGAAGGCCTACCTGCTGCTGGCCGGCCTGAGCACCCCGTTGGTCTTGTCGGTGCACTCGATCGTGTCGTTCGACTTCGCCGTGTCGCAGGTGCCGGGGTGGCATACGACGATTTTCCCGCCTTACTTCGTGGCCGGAGCGATCTTTTCCGGCTTCGGCATGGTGTTGACCCTCTTGGTGCCGCTGCGGACGATTTGCGGTTTGGAGGACGTGGTGACAGTGCGGCACGTCGAGCTGATGGGCAAGGTGGTGCTGGCGACGGGCTCGATCGTCGGCTACGCCTACGGCATGGAGTTTTTCATCGCCTGGTATGGCGGCAACCCCTACGAACTCTACGCCTTCAAGAATCGCGCCTTCGGTCCCTACTGGTGGGCCTATTGGAGCATGGTGAGCTGCAACGTGATCTGCCCGCAGTTGTTCTGGTTCAGGGCCGTGCGGCGGAACATGGTGGTGGTCTTCATCATCTCGATCTTCGTGAACATCGGCATGTGGTTTGAGCGATTC
>DATLZF010000255.1:0-5837 GCA_035574135.1 Candidatus Methylomirabilota bacterium | reverse complement strand
GCCGGCTCCTGCCGCTGGGATATGCTGGCTCTTGGTGAAATCATGCTCCGCCTCGACCCCGGCGAGGGACGCGTCCGCACGGCGCGTGAGTTCAAGGTCTGGGAGGGCGGCGGTGAGTACAACGTGGCCCGCGGTCTGCGCCGTTGCTTCGGGCTCAAAACCGCCGTGGCCACCGCCTTCGCCGACAACGACGTGGGCCGGTTGCTCGAGGATTTCATCCTCCAGGGGGGCGTGGCCACGGATTACATCCTGTGGAAGCCCTTCGATGGTGTGGGCCGCGTGACGCGCAACGGCCTCAACTTCACCGAGCGCGGCTTCGGCGTGCGGGGCGCCGTGGGCATCCCCGACCGGGGCCACACCGCCGCCAGCCAGCTCAAGCCGGGCGACTTCAACTGGGATCAGATTTTCGGCGAGCACGGTGTGCGCTGGCTCCACACCGGCGGCATCTTCGCGGCGCTGTCGGACACCACCCCGCAACTGGTCATCGAGTGCGTCAAGAAGGCCAAGCAGTATGGCACCATTGTCAGCTACGATCTCAACTACCGGCCGAGCCTCTGGAAGAGCATCGGGGGGCAGAAGCGCGCCCAGGAGGTCAACCGCGAAATCGCGAAGTATGTGGATGTGATGATTGGCAACGAGGAGGATTTCACCGCCTGCCTTGGTTTCCAGGTCGAGGGTGCGGACGAGCACCTGCTGCACATCGACGTCACTGCGTTCAGGAAAATGATCGAAACGGCGGTGAAAACCTTCCCCAACTTCAAAGCGACGGCCACCACCTTGCGCGCGGCCAAAACGGCCACCGTCAACGACTGGGCGGCGATCGCCTGGATGGACGGCCGGTTTTACGAGAGCCGCAAGTATCCCGACCTCGAAATCCTCGACCGCGTGGGCGGCGGCGACAGTTTCGCTTCGGGATTCATCTATGGGTTGATGACCACGGGCGACCCGCAGAAGGCGGTGGACTATGGCGCGGCGCACGGCGCGCTGGCCATGACCACGCCCGGCGACACCTCAATGGCTGACAAGGCCGAGGTCGAGAAGCTGATGAAGGGCGGAGGTGCGCGCGTACAGCGTTAAACCCGACCTGAACTTCCTCCCCAGCCCCGCGCCCGCCTTCGGGCCGGGGCTTTTTCGTTGTCCGCCGTGGCATCGCGGCCGGGCGCTGCATGAGGTCGGGCTCCGCTCCGATGGCTTCCACCGGCCGGCCCCGAAGCGGGGTTTTTATTCGGCCGCTCCGGGCCGGGGTCTCCTCTCCGCCCGTGCGGTTTCAGGCTCCGTTCCGAGATGCCGAAGAACATCCTGTCAGGCGAATTCAGGATCATTCTATGGTATTGCGAAGTGTTGTCGGCCCGGGTCCGCGGTTGACCCGGCTGGGTCTGGGCCCTTGGTGGGTGGTTTGTGTGGCGTTCCTTGTGTCTGCTGGCGCCGCTCTGCGAGCAGCGGGGCCGGTGGTGCAACCCGCTCTGGAGAAGATCACCAACGGCGCTCCGGTTCGGGACATCGTCTTCACGGTTGCGGGCGCGGGGGAGGACACCAACTCGTTCCAGTGGTTGTTTAACGGGCAGCCGGTGGCGGGCCCCGGCCTGGCCGGCACGAACGAGGCTTCGCTCATCATCAGCAACGCCAGCCTGGCCCATGCCGGAGTTTACTCCGTGCTCATCAGCAACGTCGTGGAAACCGTCTTGGCTGGCCCTGCGCTGCTGGCCTGGCAGACCAACTCCAAACCCGATGTGGCCAAGCCGACGGTGACCGTCACCTCACCTTCCGTCAGCAGTTTGCGCGTGCTTTCGAACAGCTTGAACCTGGCAGGCTCCGCCAAGGATGGCGGCCCGCTACTCGGCGTGTTTGTCAGCCGTCGAGGCTCCAACCCGGTCCAGACGAACGGAACGAACACCTGGTCGCTGGCGGTCAACCTCGACCCGGGCACCAACCTCTTTGAGATTTTCGCCGTCGATCGCGCGGGCAATTTCTCGGTCACCAACGCCCGGTCGGTGTTCTACGCGGCGAGCAACCTGTTGACGCTCTCCACGTCCGGCAGCGGGGCGGTGACGCCGAATTATTCCAACCAATCCCTCGAAATCGGCCGCCATTACACCCTCACCGCCGTGCCGGCACCGGGGAGCCTCTTCAGCAACTGGACCGGCAGCATCACTTCCACCGCGAACCCGCTGACCTTCGCCATGGAGTCGAATCTCGTCCTGCAGGCGAATTTTGTGCCGAATCCCTTCCTCACCCGGGCCGGCAGCTACCAAGGTTTGTTTTACGAAGAGGATGCCGTGCGCCCCGAGCGGTCGGGCTTCTTCAGCGCGGCCGTCAAGGACAAGGGCAGTTTTACCGCCTCGATCCTCCTCGGAGGAAAGAAGTACGGTTGGAGCGGCCAGTTTGACGCCGGCGGCTGCGCCTCCAACGGAATCGCCCGTCCGGGCGCCGACACCCTGATCGTGGAACTTAAACTCCTGCTGGACGACAGCGGCACGATCACCGGGACGGTCTCGGACACGGTGTGCGCCGCCCTGCTGGTGGCGGACCGGACGCCAACCTTCACCGGCACCAACACGTCCTCGTTCGCCGGCAAGTACACGCTGCGCCTCCCCCACGACACCAACGCGCCCGCCGCGCCCCGCGGCGACAGCGTGGCAGCCGTCACGGTGGACTCCAAGGGTGTCGCCACGGTAAGCGCGACACTGGCGGATGACACCAAAGGGACCCAGCGGGTGCCGCTCTCTTCGGCCGGGGCTCTGCCGCTTTACCTCCCCCTTTACAAGGGCAAGGGACTGTTACTCGGCTGGCTCTACCTTGACGCCGGCGATACCGGCATGAACGCCTTCGCCGGCACTACCGATTGGCTGCGCCTGGCCGGGGCGGGGCCGGGGCTGTTCGCCAGTGGCTTCACCAACCAGTCCGCGGCCGATGGTTCCCGCTATGTGATGCCGGTCGGGGCGGCGGTCATCAATCCCACCAACGGGGTTGCTTCCTTCTCGGTGGAGGCCGCGGAGCTGTTCGCCAACGACGTCGAGTTGGGCTCCGACAACAAGCTGACGAATCTCGACACGAATGCCCTGACCTTCTCCCTGATTCCGGCCAGCGGCCTTTTCAAGGGCAACGCCATCGAGCCGGGCACCGGGCGGAAGCTGACCTTCAAAGGCGCCATCTTTCAGGGCGGCAACTTCGGACACGGCTACTTCCTGTCCACGAACCAGAGCGGGGTGATGCGGCTGGAATAAACCTGCCGCGACCGCGAAATCCACGCCTTCCCCTTCGCCGCGCGCAGCAGCCTTCTGCCGGCAAGCGACCAGGCCACCGCGCTGTGCCGGAAGAGCGAAGATCCGGCTCCGATCATGGCGACACCGGAAAGCCTGCGCGAGGTCCGGCGGCACAGAGCGTTTGGCCTGCGGCCGCTGCTGGGAAAGGGGTGTGGAAGCCACGCCGTGGTGGCGAGCCGAATGCCCCACGAGGAAGCGGCGAGGAAGGCCTCCCGTGCGGCTTGATGAGAGGCGGAGTGACTGCGCGAACCTGACACGGCGGCCGGTGCCCCGCCCGCCTCCTTCCACCTCGCTTACTCCCGCGCCGCAACAAAACCCATGACAACCCGGGCGAAATCCCGTTCACTCGGCGGGATTTTCGAGATGCCCAAAGGCGCGGCCACTCCTGTTCCTGGACCGCGGCTGTGTGCCAGGCACCAGCCGCAGCGCCTCTCTTTGTTGACGACCTGATTCCCCATGCCCAAACGCACCGACATCCACAGCGTCCTCATCATCGGCGCCGGCCCGATCATCATCGGCCAGGCGTGCGAGTTCGACTACTCCGGCACCCAGGCTTGCAAGGCCCTCAAGGAGGAGGGCTTCCGCGTCATCCTTGTGAACTCCAATCCGGCCACCATCATGACCGACCCGGAGTTCGCCGACCGCACCTACATCGAACCCATCACGCCCGAATGCGTGGAGAAAATCATCGCCCGCGAAGTGGAAGAAATTAAGAAGCTGACGAGCGCGAATGGTTCGGGGAGCGCGCCCGGGGCGGCTTCGACAACACGCGAGGGGCGTGTGCTCCCCGACGCCAATAAGCTCGTCCTTCTGCCGACTCTCGGCGGCCAGACCGCCTTGAACACCGCCATGGCCCTGCACCGCTCCGGCGTTCTGGAGAAATACGGCGTCGAAATGATCGGCGCCAAGCCCGAGGCCATCCACAAGGGCGAAGACCGCGAAGCCTTCAAGCAACTCATGTTGTCCATCGGACTTGACGTGCCCATCTCCGGGACGGCCCACAACATGGACGAAGCCCGCGTCATCGCCGACAAGATCGGTCGCTTCCCGCTCATCATCCGTCCCGCCTTCACCCTCGGCGGCACTGGCGGCGGTATCGCTTACAACCGCGAAGAGTTTGAAGAAATCGCCAAACGCGGCATCGAGCTTTCGCCCGTAAACGAAATCCTCATCGAAGAATCCCTCCTCGGCTGGAAGGAATACGAAATGGAAGTCATGCGGGACAAGGCCGACAACTGCGTGATCATCTGCTCCATCGAAAACTTCGACCCCATGGGCGTCCACACCGGCGACAGCATCACCGTCGCGCCCATCCAGACCCTCACCGACAAGGAATACCAGATCATGCGCGATGCCAGCTTTGCCGTCATCCGCGCCGTCGGCGTCGAGACCGGGGGCTCCAACATTCAATTCGGCGTCAACCCGGAAAACGGCCGCATGGTCATCATCGAGATGAACCCGCGCGTGTCCCGCAGTTCCGCGCTCGCGTCCAAGGCCACCGGCTTTCCCATTGCCAAGATCGCCGCCAAACTCGCCGTCGGTTACCTGCTCGATGAAATCAAAAACGACATAACGCGTGAAACCCCCGCCAGCTTCGAGCCGACCATTGATTACGTCGTGACCAAGATTCCGCGGTTTGCCTTCGAGAAATTCCCGCAGGCCGACCCCACACTCACCACGCAGATGAAAAGCGTGGGCGAGGCCATGGCCATCGGGCGCACGTTCAAGGAAAGCCTGCAAAAATGCCTGCGCTCGCTGGAGATCGGCCGCAGCGGCCTCGGCGGCGACGGCAAACCTTGGCGCATCGGCACGGAAATCTATGGCGACCGCGACATCCTGCCTCGGGACGTCATCAGCCGCAAACTGAGCGTGCCCAATGCCGAACGCATCTTCTTCATCCGCCACGCCCTGCGCGCCGGTTTTACCATCGAAGAAATCTTCAACCTCACGAAGATAGACCGGTGGTTCCTGGTGCAGATCAAGGAAATCGTGGATTGCGAGGAGGAGTTGGCAGGGGCAAAGGAACGGTTGGTGTCACCCCCGTCTGCGGGCAAGCCGTGATTGAGCAACCCCTGTTGAATGCGGGCGGCACGGGGCAAAACGGGGCGATAAAAACTCGCGCTCGTTCTCCTCGGGGCCGGCCCACTCGTGGGTAAGAGTAGGGGCCGGTCCCCACTCGAACGCACGGCCGCTTTAGCGGTTGTCGTCCTGTGTCGATTCGCTGCGCACGCGTTGCTGAAGAAAGACAAGCCGGTGAGCACGCCCGCCTCGGGCACAGCCGGCCACATCCGGGGACGGACGCGCTCCCCCGCTCGGGGTCTTGGCTTCACCTCTCGGCGTTGTTTCCCTGTGAGGCAGCCGGGGAAACTCCCAAATCAGGAGCGATGTGCGGAAGGAAATGCATCGCGGAGTGAACCGGAATCCGGTTCGGCCGTGGAGAAGCCGCGGGCGAGCCGTTCGCGCTCAGTGTCGGCAAAGATTGGGGCGTAGAGCGCCAATCTCGCGCCATGTCGGGAAGCAAGCTCCAGGTTTTTTTAATTGCCCGAGACGAGCCGGACAGTAGTGATGGGCCTA
>DATLZF010000254.1:0-3833 GCA_035574135.1 Candidatus Methylomirabilota bacterium | reverse complement strand
AATACTCATCCACGGCCTGGCGTGCGCCCTGCCAATGCCCGTAGTCATCGATGATTACGACGCCGTGGGCGGAGACCCTCGGGTAAAGATGCTTGAGTTCGTGCGCCGTGGATTCGTACCAGTCGGTGTCGAGCCTCAAGAGAGCAATCAGCGATGGCGCCTGCCCGGGAATGGTGTCCTCCACCTTGCCCTTGATCAGGTGAAGCTTTTCCACGGGGTAACCGGTTGAGCGAACATTCCGCTGCACGTCTTCGATGCCGGCAACACACCAGTAATTCCCAGGGCCCTCCTTCTTCTCCGTGGCCGCGAGGATATCGGACGCTCTCTGGCCATCGAACATGACATCCTTGGCCGTCGGTTCGGACATCCCCTCGAAGGTGTCGAATAAGTAAACCTCGCGCGAGGTGTCGCGGAGATTGAGAAGCGCGTACAACGCCGCCATCGTGCTCCCGCCGCGCCACACGCCACATTCGACGAATGCCCCGGGGATGGCGTTGGCGTGAATGTACTTCACCGCGTTGAGCAGGCCGACGATGCGCTCGGGGCTGGTGCTGGTGTAGGGCCTCACCTGTTTCAGCACGGTCAGTTCCTCGGGCGAAAAGCCGGTGGAGGATCGAATGACCTGATAGCCCAGGGCGTTGAAAATCCGCAGCAGTGTGGCCTTGATCATCGCCGCAAAGCCTGCGGTCAACGCGCGGACGGGGGCAACTGGAAAGTGGGTGACGCCCGCCAAGTCCAAGGCCGGCGCTGCCTCGGCGGCGCTGGGCCTGCTGACCCGTCGTGCGGCCCGGGTGGCACGCGACCAGGCGTCCACAAGCGGGGCGGAATGAAAAAGGCCGGACCCGTAAGGTCCGGCCTGGGCTTCAGGGTTTGCCCTTCCGCGTCACAAGGATCGCAAGCGGTAGAACTGCTGCTCGGTGAAGGGGTCGTAGGGGATGGAAAGGTAATTGTTGCCATCGAAATGGGTCTCGCCACCAGGCGGGAACCAGCCGAGTCGGTCATTAACCACGCCGTTGATTTCGACCTGGAAGGCGTTTTCCGGCGCCGCCCACCACAGGCGGATGTCGATGCCGGGCGTCAGCGTCATGAACAGTGTCGGCCGGGCGGCAATGGGGTTGGCGGGGGGCGAGCTGACGGAGGTGCCAACGTTCTGGGCGCCGCTCTCTTTCGAGTAGGTCGCGGTCACGGTCAGGTAGGTGGCGTCCGTCAATCCCGCAGCGCTGAGGTCGAACTCGAACTCGTTCGGGTCCGGGTCCAGGTCGCCCGCGCCGTTGTCCGGGAAGCTGCCCAACCAGCGGGAAGGATGAACCATCAACGCCGGGAAATAAGTGGTGTTGCGCAAGGCGCCCGGATCGATGGTGTAAACGTCCAGGATGCTGTGGCCGTAGTTGGCCGTGTTGGGGGCGCCGAACCGGCCGCGCAGGATGCCGCCGCTGAGGCTGGTGAGCACCGGCTTGGCCTGGGCGACATCCGCAACCACCTCCGGATAGTAGTTCTGGATGGCCGTTTCGCCGCCGGGGAACGGGAGGGCCGAGAAGCCGCAATCAATGATGACGTTGCGGCGATAGGTGATCTCGGAGATGTCGCCCGCCGCACCATTGCCCGGCGCCACGAAACGGTCCCCCTTCACACCCACGATCAGGTTGACCTCCAGGTCGTCGCTGACGCCGTCGCCGTTCGGTCCGATGCGCACGCTGGAGGGCGTGCGGCTGAGGCGGATGAAGTCCGGCTGTTCGCTGGTGGAGACGGGGGAGCGGGTGACACCGTCCACCCCCACGCCGAAGTGGTTGCCGGCGACCACGACGCGATCGGCCTCGCGCCAGAACTCCATGGTTTCGGAGTAGCTGACGTTGGCGACGATGTTGCGCTCGTCGGCATCGGCCACGCCGTCGCCATCAGTACCGATGATGACGTTGCGGCAGTTGGCGTTTTCGAGGAACTCGACGGTCTGCGGCTCGGGATTGTCGGGGTTGACGACAGCGCCGATGGCCAGGGCGACGGCGTTGACATCGACGAAGCTGTTACCATCGGGCAGGACGTTGACGTAGTTGCCGGAGATTTTGACATCCGGGACCTGGAGATGGATGGCCAGCGACATGGCGGCGTGGATGTTGAACTCGGCCCGGTCATTGACGCCGTCACCATCGGTGCCGATGACAAGGCCGCTTGCGTAGGCGTAGTCGGGGTTACTGCCGCTGCGGAAGGTGGCCACGGAAGCGCGCCCGCCCTTGAGGGTTTGCCCGTCCGGATGCAGACCGAACCAGCAGCCGCTGACGTGACCCCCGGTGGCGGGGATGGGGGTGGTGCCGCTGGCGTCGGTGTTCACAAAGGCCACGCAGTACACGTTGGGGTCATCGGTTTCATCCTTGGCGTAGCGGGAGAGGAAACTCAGCCCCCGGATGGTGACGTTGCGGGCACCAACGACGGGGAGGATGGCGTCCTCGGTGTCACCGAAGCCCGGGAAGATGAGCCGGGTGGAGCGGTGCTGGAGCAGTTCTCCCGGGGCGGTATCCGTGCCGGAGGAATCGAGCACGATTTTCAGCACGGCGTTGTTGCCACCGAGGATGGGGTTGGTGTTGGGCGAGGCCCCCGGCTGGGTGTAGCCGTCGATGGTGAGATTGTCCGCGGTGATGAAGGGATAACCGCCCATGGGCGTGACGATGATGTGCGGGCCGTCTCCGGGAATGTTGAAGGCGATGGTGTCACCGGCCTGAGCTTCCCGGAGGGCTTCCAGAAAACTGGTCTGCCCGTCGTCACCGGGCGAGTTGTTGTCGGTGGTCGTCACTGTGCGAGTGGCTGCAGGGAGAAGAGGGGCCGACGCGAGAAGGCCCACCACAAGAATTGGGATTTTCATAGGCTTCCGAGTTGGTCTGCGCGGCTCGGAATAACAGAGACCGCAAGGCCGGGCAAGGCTTTATCTCGGTTGTCGCCGAAATGTTGCCGCGGTCACAAAGGGGTTGCGACAGGGAGAAACCGCTTGCCGGCAACCCTACTTCCAATGGAAGCCCACCGCCTGGATGTCGCGGCCGGCGCGGCGCAGCAATCCCACGAACTCGCGTTGCGCGCCGTCCAGACGAGCGGTGACGTGCACCTCGAACACCGTGCTGCGAACCGTGAAGTAGCGTTGGAAGACCTGGAGCGCCGGCGGCGTCATGCCGGGCACGCGCATCAACTCGGCCACACTGCGATAGCCGTCGTCGTCCGTGCCGGGCAGGTTGTCCATGCCACTGCGCCCCGCAATGATGGCGCCGGCGAGTTGTTCATCCACACCGGGCAGCACCTGCAGCACGGCGGCGGAAGCGGTGTTGATGTTCACCTGACGGCCGGAGAGCACGGAGAACAAGTCGGACAAGCCGACGGCGTAGATCGGTTCCTCGAAGCGGCTGCGGCTGGCCGGGCGGTTGAACACCACGGTGCGGCTGCCGCCACCGGAGGAGCCCCAGTACATGGCCGGCGTCACGCCGCGAACCATCAGCAATTCGGACAAATCGTCGAGCGGACCGTTCTTGGCCACGTAGGGGAGATCGAGGGTTTGGTAATAGTCCGACTCCGTACCGGCCAGCAACGGGTCGTCGTTCTTGTCGATCCAGTCGAGGATCGAATCCGAAACACTCGCCACCAGCGCCGGCTCGAGGCCGACGAGGGTCAGGGCGCCGCGCAGGATTTCCCCGTCCGCCAGGTTCAGGTTGAACTTCCGGTCCTGGTCCTCGATTCGGAGTGCAATGGAACCCCGGCCCAGTGGGTAGTTCGAAAGGTCGATTTCGGCCAGCGAGCCGTTGGTGTCGCCGCGGCCGCCGGCCCATTTGTGGTTGAGTGAATCGAACTGGCCCCAG
>DATLZF010000253.1:0-2915 GCA_035574135.1 Candidatus Methylomirabilota bacterium | reverse complement strand
GTTGAGGGCAAACACAAGTGGCTTGAAAACGGCCTGGATGCCCCGGTCGATGTCCACCCCCAAGAGGAAGCGAACAACCCAGAACGCCAGCACGAGCGCAATCATGGGCACGAGCGAGAGGAAGGATTCATAGACGACCGGCGGCACCTGGGCGGGCAGCCGGATGACGAGGTTGCGGTCGGTGAAGAACCTCAGCACGCGCACGGCCACGAGGGCCACGAGGATGGCCGTGAACAGGCCCTTCGAGCCCAGGCCATCCATCGAGAGCGTCTGACGCTCGGGGTCGATCTGGAGCATCAGGAACACCAGGGTGGCGAGCGAGGCGCTGATGACGCCCTCCTGACGCAGACGCTTGCCGAGATCGTAGCCAATGGCAAAGCACACGAACACCGCCAGCAATCCGAACGTGGCCGTCACCGGCACCTGGATCAATGGCAGCCAGGGCTCGATTCGCTTCTCCCAGCCCACCACGGGCAGGTAGGCCAGGATGGTGAACAAACCGCCGATGATCGTCAGCGGCGCCACGGACACCATGCCGGCCCGGATGGCGGAGAGATAGGTGTTCTCGCTCAACACCGTCAGCGGCGGCACCAGCCGCTGGTTGAGCAGGCGCATGGCCGCGTTCATTCGATGGCTCCCCGGCGCGATGTCATGGCCGCGTCTGGCGCGTTCCTCTCTCCTCCCACTGCCGGCCCATGTAAAGGCAGCCGTCCCGCGCCGAGCCCGTGCGGATCAACTCGCGGAAGCCCAGCCGCTGGTAAAATCCGATGGCGCGCGTGTTGACCACGCTGACGCCCAGATGCACGCCGGGCGATCCGCCATCGCGCAGTCTGGCCATCAATTCTTCCAGCATCCGCCGGCCATAACCGCGTCCCTGCGCGCGCTCCAGCAGATCGATGTGCAGATGCGAGGGATACGCCTCGTACGGCTCCGGGCAGAAGTAGTCCGGATGGTGATACCAGTGGTGGACGTGCTCGGTGCGGGTCCATCGGGCCGGATCGCCCTGCGGCTCGGGGAAACGGGCGCACAACCCCGGTCGCCATTCTTTCTCGTAGCGCGCGTAGAAGGCGTGGGAATCCCGGGCGCCCAGCGCGTAGCCGCAGATGCCCTCGCAATCCTCCAGAATGAGTGCCAGCTCCGGCTCAAACGCGAGATAGGGTCCGACGAAAATCCGACCCAGCGCGTCCGGGTCGTCGCGGTAGAACGGCTCGCCATCCCGTCCGTGATCGCCGGTCTTCAGGCACACGTGGTAGGCGCCGGCCTCATCGCCGGGGCGGGCGGCGCGAATGACGCAGTCGTTCATGGGAGGGTCGTGATCGGTCCGCCGGCGGCTTGGCGCTCGCTCGTGCCGGTCCCGGGCACGAAGGTTCCGTCGGGCCGCTGGGTCAGGAGTCGCTGCAGTCGCGCCACCATGCCGCCGCGGTAGGTGCCGGGCAGGTGAAAATCGGAGCAGAAGGGCGCCCGGGGATCGGCTTGGCGGCTGCGCACGTAGCTCAGGAGCAGATCCAGTTCTTCGCGCAATTCCCAGGCGCGCCGGTGCAGGGCTTGGAACAACGCTCGGTCCCTCAGCCCGGCCAGGTGCCCGCAAAAATCCCGCAATCTGGTCGCCTGCTGCTGAAACGTCCGGCCGTCCTCGCCCCACTGTTGGGGCGGCAACGTCACCAGCCGCTGCGCCCGGGCGCAGAGAGCCGCCGCCTCCGGACCTTCGCCACAGGGCAGGTAATAGCAGTCTCCAAACAAGACGAGGTCCTCCAGCGTTACGGGTTGACCGACAACGGCGAAGTGGGCGAGCCATTCCTGCATGGCGGAAAGGTAAGCCTCTCGCGCAGTCCAGGCGCTCGGGCTTTGCAGGAAAGTCGCCAGCGTACGCAGCGGCACGTAGTTGAGCGGGAACTCCGTGTTGGGATTGCTCAGGATGCCGGCCACCTCGTGGCGCAGCTCCGGCGGTCGGCCGCTGTAGGGGCCGCAGTAAAAACGCCTCCCGTCGTAATCGTTGGCGTGGAGATTGTCCCAGATGACCGGCTTGCGGCGCAGGATCGCAGCCACTTCCCGGACGTGGCCGGGCTCGATTTCGTTGGAGATGATCTCGGGACCGGTCCAGAACACGTCGATGTCGGGCTCCAGCTCCTTGCCCACGGTGGCCAGGTAGCCGGCGCCGCCGAGCTGCCGAACGGCCATCCGTCCACAGTAGGGCGTGGGGCAGAACAGAAACCGCGCCTTGGGCACCCGCTCGCGCGTCCAGCGCCACATCGCGTTGACCAGATGACACTGAGCCGCGGCGAAGGAGCCCCAGCGCTTCGCATCAGCCGTCTCCATCCGGTCGGGAATGTCGTCGAACAGCAGCGCGAAGTGCCGGCAGCCGATCTGCATCATTTGCTCGAAACGCGCCCGCAGATGATCGAGATCCGTCTCGCGGCTGTAGCGGATGTCGAGCCCGGGCCCGATCGCGTAAATGAAGCGAAGGCCGCGTTGGTTGGCCGCGGCGAGGCAACGGCCCAACGCCGTCAGTTCCTCCGGGGAGTAGAGCTCCCGCCACAGCGTGCGGTGTTTCAAGTCGTCCTTCGGCGCGTAGAGGTAGGTGTTCAATCCCCACTTCGCCATCCAGTCGAACAACTCCACACGCTCGGCCGGCGACCACGGGGGGCCATAGAAGCCCTCGATCACTCCCGCCAGAAAAGGATCCGCTTCGCGCGCCATCATGCGTTGATTGTATGTGATGCCACACGCTACGGGGCGACCGGAGGTGATGGCAAGACCGGGAACACGGCCGCTCCCGCGCCACGCCAGCAGCGCGGCCCTGTGGCCGTGCGCGCAGCCGTGTCCGGCGGTGGGGGCTTACGGGGAGTCTGCGCGGCGGTCCGGCGGGGCGGCCGTCGCAATGGCACACTGAAGATCATGGATGCAATGGCTGGGGT
>DATLZF010000252.1:0-4390 GCA_035574135.1 Candidatus Methylomirabilota bacterium | reverse complement strand
CGGCCTGACGAAGTTTGCCACCCGGATGCTGGGCGAAATGGTGGATCACGGCTTCGAGACGCCAGCCGGCGCCGCCGTCGCCCCCGGCCAGATCATTGGCTGGGTCGAAGGCTTCAAGGCCATCTCGGACGTGTACTGCGTCGCCCGCGGGGAGTTTGTGGGCGGCAATCCGGCGTTGCGGGAGCGGATCGCCCTGTTGAGCGACGATCCCTATCGCGAGGGCTGGCTTTACGAGGTTACCGGTGAGCCCGACGGGCGTTGCCTCGATGTGCAGGCCTACCGCGATCTGCTGGACAAGACCATCGATCGCATCCTGGAAAAACAGAAGGCGGAGGAATCCCCGTGAGCTTCACCTCATCATCCGTGCCAAGCCGCGCCCGCTACATCATGATTGGCGGCTTCCTGGGCGCCGGCAAAACCACCGCCGTGGCGCGCCTGGCGCAACGCCTGCACGAGCGGGGCCTGCGCGTGGGCCTCATCACCAACGATCAGGGCAGCGAACTGGTGGACACGGCCACGCTGGCCGCGCGCGGATTCCCGGTCGAGGAGATCGCCGGCGGCTGCTTTTGCTGCCGGTTCAGCTCCCTGGTGGAGGCCGCGCAGAAGCTCTCAGCTCAGACCCGCCCCGATGTTTTCATCGCCGAACCCGTGGGCAGTTGCACGGATCTGGTCGCCACCGTCACCTATCCCCTGCGGCGGATCTACGGCGAGAATTTCTCCATCGCCCCGTTGAGCGTGCTGGTGGATCCGATCCGGGCCCTGCGGGTGTTCGGGCTCGCGGAAGGAGGGCGGTTCTCGGACAAGGTGATCTACATCTACCGCAAGCAACTTGAGGAAGCGGACGTGATCGTGATCAACAAGGCCGACCTGCTCACGTCGGCGCAGGCCGAGTCGCTGCGCAGGGCGCTCGCCTCCGCGCACCCCGGGGCGGAACTCCTGCTCGCCTCGGCCCGGCACGGCACCGGGCTCGATGAGTGGTTCCAAAGAATCACCTCCACCGAGCAGACAGCCGAGCGGGCCATGTCCGTCGATTACGACCTCTACGCCGATGGCGAGGCGTTGCTGGGCTGGCTCAATGCCACCGTCGAGTTGAGCGCCGCCACTCCGGTGGACGGCAACGACCTGCTGACGGCGCTGGCGGGCGCCGTCCAGCAACGACTCGCACACCGGGGAGCCGAAATCGCGCACTTCAAGATGACGCTCGATCCCCGGAACGGCTTCGGCGACCTGGGCGTCATCAACCTGGTCCGCAACGACTTCGTCCCCGAACTCTCGCAGAAGCTGGCCGATCCGCTGGAGCGGGGCCAGATCGTGGTGAACCTCCGCGCCGAAGCGGCCCCCGAGGTTCTCAGGGCCGCGCTGGATGAGGGTCTGGCTGCGTGCGCGGCCGGAACACCCGGCCTGACCCTGGACCTCCAGCACGTCGAGCAGTTCCGGCCCGGGCGTCCCCAACCCACGCACCGGATGACCTCGCCGAACGTGTGAGCGATCCCCTGCAAGCTGCCCTGGCCGCCCTCCCGCACGGACCGGAGTTCCGTTTCCTCGACCGCCTGACCATGCTCGATCCCGGCCGGTCCGGCGCCGGTGCATACACCGTGCGCGGGGATGAACCCTTTCTGCGCGGACACTTCCCCGGGCACCCCCTCATGCCGGGCGTTCTCCTCCTCGAAGCCGGCGCTCAACTGGCGGGCACCGTGGCCCAAAGTGACTCCACCGTCCCTCCCCTGCCCGACCTCAAGCTGACCGCCATCCGCGGCGCCAAGATTCTCGGATCGGCGCGCCCGGGTCAGGTGGTCGAACTCGAAGCGCGCGTCCTCGGCCGGCTGGGCCATCTGATCCACGCGAAGGTCGTGGCGACGGTGGCCGGGACGCGCGTGCTGGAGGCGGAACTGACGTTGAGCGGCGGAAGCGAGCCTTCCACCCACCTCAAGGCACCCTGACGCCGACCCGGTAAAAGCGTCGCGGCCCGGATGTGTTCGTGTCCACCAGACTCGAAACGCCGGCCGTCCCTCGCACGTCCACTTGACCCGGCACGGGGGTGGCAGGGGCGGCGTCATCCACCTCGTCTCGCGCGAACAGCGAGTAAAGCCGGTTCGAGGAACCGGGGAAATACACTCGCACCGGCCCGGGACCGGTGATGGCGGCGAGGCGGAACCAGCTTTGCGGATCGATGGGATTCGTGTCGGCGACCCACTCCTCACCCGTCGTGTGCGGATCGCCGTCCGGGTTGCCGAACGCCACGGCCGGATCGACGGGATTGAGCCCGTACAGCCACGTCCAGCCATCAGGAATGCCGTCGTTGTTGGAATCCGCGCCGGACAGCAAGAATTCGTGCGCGCCCATGTCGAACCGGGCCCCGCCGCGGCCATCTCCGTCCAGCGGGCGCGCGACGCCGTCGAAATCATTCGTGACCGCGACGGTGAAGTTCGTCGCCACGGCACTGACGTTCGTGCCGGCGTCGATGCAGGGTGAGCCGGTCAGCAAGCGGTAGTTGTTGGTGGCCAGCCCGACAAAGCGGGGATCCGAATCGATGTTGCCCGGGCCCCACACCAGCGTCGAGTTGGCCGACACGGAGGCGCTGGCCCGGCCGCCTTCGATGTCGCAGGAGGACACCTCGGCGAAGGAATGGCCGTCCGGACTGTCCGTCAGCACCAGGGAGTTGGCGCAGTCCCAGATGATGCAATTGACGATGGTGGCGCGTCCGCTGCCGGGGAAAAGGCAGTAGGGCGGCCCGTGCCGGTCGAAGTGATCGAAGAAGCGAATGCCACGCTGGGAGCCGACGATGGTGTTGTGGGCGATGAGCGCATCGCACTGGTTTTGCACCGAGATGCCGGCGCTGGTGCAATTGTAGATGAGGTTGTTGAACACGACGGGAGCACATTTGTCCCGCAGCACGATGCCGTGGTCATCGCTCCCGCTGATGACGTTGCCATAGATGATGGCCGAGCAGCGGGTGGGGTTGATCTTGTCCTCATGCCCGGGCAGAAACGTGTTGAAGCGGATGACCGGCGGCGGCGAGCTTTCCCCGTAGAGATCGACGTCGTCGTTGTCGCCGCGCTTGCCGGAGAAGACACACCCCTCCACCAGCACGTGGGAGTAGCGGGTGTGAATACCCTGGCCAATGGAAACGAACTGGCAGTTGCGGATCTGCGCCGACGCCGGACCGGGGTTTTGCGGATCATCGGACACGATCGCGATGGCGTCGCCCTCGGCGGCGGCTCCGGTGTCCGGCAGGTTGCGGAAGACACAACCATCCAGCTCAAGTTGGGACGCGATCGCCACCACGGCCTCATGGTAATTGCGGATGGGCGGGACCGTGTTCGTGTTGCAGTCGTCGTCATAGTAGTCCAGGTGCGAGCCCGCGCTGTTGGCGAACTCGATGACACAATGACGCAGGCGGCTGGGGCGGGCGTTGACGAAGCGCAGCCGGCTCCAGCGCGCGGCCGTGGTGGCGCGAGTGAACAGGATCGGCGCCGCGGCACTGCCTTCGGCCAGCAGTTGGCCGTGCACCACGAGCGTCGCCCCCGTGTTCATCAACATGCGCGTGCCCGCGGCGATGGTCACGACCGCATCGCCCGTCACCGTCACGGTGCCCAGGAGGAGATTGGTTCCGGTCCAGGTGGCGTTGTTCGTCACCAGGCCGGAAATCACGTTCGTCGAGGCCGCGAGGCCGCACGGGGACAGCGGCGCGATCCACAGGCAGAGCGTCGCCAAGCCAGGGCGCAGGGAGTTCATGATGGCAACACGTAGCAGGACCGTTGCGACCTGGCAATGCGCGACCCGCGGTTGGTCAAGGGCGGCAAGGGGCATCGGGCACTGTGAGGGACGGATTCACTCTGGCTGAGCGTGGGATCTGCGCGAGGGATCGACCGTCTCCGCGCTCCGCCACAGCCTACGCCTCGATCGTTCCGCCCGGTTCTGGCTGCACAATCCTTGTTTTGGGATGGCGGGCGCGAATCTGTTCCTCGAACCAGGCGCGCGAATCAGGCTCACCGTGCCCGAGGACCACCACGCGCGGCGCCACTTGGCCCACAAAGTCGAGCAACTCCTCCCGATTCGCATGAGCAGTCAGATCGAAATCCTCCACGGCGCAGCGGCGTGTCACTTCGCCCGCGCTGGCGCTGAACAGGAACGTCTCCCCCAGCCGGGCCGCCTTCAGCCGGCCGCCCGGCGTGTCGGGGTCGGCATAGCCGACGAAGAAGATGGCCTGCCGCTCGTCCCCGATCATCCGGACCGCCAGATCATGGGCGGCGGTGTTCTCGCTCATCATGCCTGCCGTGAGGACGAAGATGCGGCCGCCGGCCAGTTTCATCTTTTCCAACTGCCCTCGGTCGAGGACGACGAGGTTTAACGCCTCGGTCAGGCGGAGGTTCTGATGTTGCCGGCGGGC
>DATLZF010000251.1:0-3231 GCA_035574135.1 Candidatus Methylomirabilota bacterium | reverse complement strand
CAGGCGCTTCGGGAAGCCGCCGAGCCGTTCCATCTCGTGGGCGTAATACTTCTGCACGTGCCTCCGGGCGCGGGCGATGGTGAGTTCGTCCAGGAGCTTGAAGAAATCCGAGCCGAGCCGCGGCAGCAGTTCGGAGGTGCGCCGTTTTTCCGGGGGCTGCTTGGCCCAGTGCGTGAAATGGGCCTGGGCCTGGCGCAGGGTCTCCTTGACGCTGGCAATGCCGATCGAGTCGCGGAACGCTTGGTCGTTGTCGGCGGAGATGAACGCGATTTGGTTGCGGAGGTCTTTCAGGTCGTTGTTGACCGGCGTGGCGGACAGCAGCAGGACCTTGGTGCGAACGCCGGACCGGATGATGTCCTCCATGAGGCGCTCGTAGCGGCTGCGGCGAATGACGTTGCCCTGTTCGTCGCGGCGGCCGGGCGTGTTGTTGCGGAAGTTGTGCGATTCGTCAATGACCACCAGGTCGTAGTTGCCCCAATTCAGCGTGGCCAGGTCAATGCCGTTGCCCGTGATGCCGTCGGCGCGGCTCAGGTCCGTGTGAAACAGGATGTCGTAACGGAAACGGTCCGCCGCGAACGGATTGAGCAGGTCGTTCAGGCGATAGACCAGCCAGTTGGGATGGAGCTTCTTCGGGCACAGCACCAACACGCGTTCGTTGCGCAGCTCGAAATACTTGATGACCGCCAGGGCCTCGTAGGTTTTGCCCAGGCCAACGCTGTCGGCGAGAATGCAGCCGTTGTGGGCGAGGATTTTGTTGATCATCCCCTTGACGCCGTCCTTCTGGAAATCGAACAGCGCCTTCCAGATTTCCGTGTCGAACAGCGTCGTCCGCCCAAGGTCGGCGTCGGTCTTGCGCGCGTCGCCCAGGAATTTCTCGAAGATGTGGAAGAGCGTCTTGTAGTAGATGAACTCCGGGGCGTGGTTTTGATACACCTGCGCGAGGTATTGGAGGACCTCGGCTTTGACATCCTTGACCAGGTTGGGGTCGGCCCAGAGGCGGTCGAACCACGCCTTCAACGCGTCGCGGTCGGCGGGATTGTCGGCGATGAGATTCAATTCGATGTTGCTGCCGTCCTCCTGCAACCCCAGGCCGCGCGGCGTGAAGTTGGAACTGCCCAGAATGGCCACCGCGTCCTGGCCGTCGTTGGCGATGTGGTAGAGCTTGCCGTGAAGGAAATTCGACTGGCAGACGGTTTTGATATCCACCTTCTGCCGAATCCACTCGGCGCACTCCCTGGCGACGCGCTTTTGCTGGAGCGTGTTGGCGAGTTTCAACCCGTCGAGTGCGATGAGGAACGCCTTGGTTTCGGTTTTGGCCGGATCGAGCGACTTCGCAAAGGCGGGTTCGCCGAAGAGGAAGTCCATGTGCCCGATGCGATCGAGCCATTCCTTGAGCGCGGCGTAGGCGTAGATGGTGAAGTAGGCGGAGACGACGGAGAGCCTTGCCCCGCTCTGGAGATGTGGCCGCAGGAAGTCGGCCACGCGGCCACAGAAGTGGTTGTCGCGAATGCCCGAGTTGGCGGCCGAGCCAGACATGTCGCGAGGCAGGATGCGACAGTCATTTGGGTAGTTCAAACGGATAGATTTCCGGGGCGGCGGGTTGGTTCAATCGCCTCCATGACGCAGGCTTTGTCAGAAGCGTACGCGCCCAAATCCCGAATTGTGTGAAGCACGACACCGATTGATCGACACGCATCGCTGTGTCTGGTGCCGACTTGTCGAAAGCCGCGGTCGCGAAGCCTGTCAGTCGTCCGCCTGTCTGAAGCAGGCGAGGCGGGCCGTTTGAAGGGACAGCCCGGCGATGCGGCAATCCCCCGCGCGTTTCACGGCGGTGGCGACAGGAGCTGTGATAGACGCGGGCCGGAACGGTGCCCCAAGGCGTCCCGGCGGGGGACATTTGGGGCTGCAAAAGCAGCGGCCAACGGCTACGGTTGGCTGCGTGAAACCCCTTTGGTGCCTGTTGCTCATGGCCCATCTGGCCACGCCGGCTTTTGCCGCCAGCGGGCCGCCCAGCCAGAGCAAGATTTCCGTCCACCTCCTCTCGAGTTACAGCCCCGGCGCGGGGCAAATCATCCAGGCGCGCCCGCGCGTGGTCAAAATTCTCGGCACCGATTCGGGCATGATGCAGGCCGCGCGCGATTTCAAGACCGCGACACCCGACGGCAAGGTTGTCTGCCGCATTTACACTCCGCGCTCGTGGAGCCGGACGGAGAATCCTGCCGCCGCCGGCTCAAACTTCTGGCAGACGGTGCTGGCGCCCGCGTTGTTGAAGCTGAGCGCCGAGGATCGCGCGCTGATCGATTACGTCGAAGGCCCCAACGAGGCTGACAGCACGCCCACCTGGGGCAGCGCCGCCGACACGGATTGGTACAACGCCTTCTGGATGAGCCTGGCTCCGCAGATTGCCGGCGCCGGCTTTCGCCCGCTGGCCTACAGCATCAGCGTGGGCAATCCGCCAGGATCAACGGCGGAGATTCATGATCGGCTCAACCGCATCGCTCCTTCGCTGCGGCTGTGCCAGCAACTGGGCGGCGGCTGGAGCTACCATTCCTATTCCCTGCCCTACGGCACCAACGTCGCCGAGGAGATCTGGTACTCGCTGCGGTACCGGCAGTTTTACTCCTACTTCGCCTCGGCTCATCCCGAGCTGGTTAACCTGCCGCTCATCCTTACCGAAGGCGGCATTGATGGCGCCGGGCCGTGGAGCACGCGCGGCGACGCGACGAAGTTCCAGAACTGGCTGGCGTGGTTCGACGGCGAGATTCGCAAGGACAATTACTGTCTCGGGGTGACGCTATTCCAGATCGGCGAGACCGGCCAGTGGGGCGGCTTCAATGTCGAGCCGATTGCCGGTTGGATCGCAAGCTGGTTGAGCGCTCATCCGGGTACCAGCGCACCGCCCTCCTTGCGGCTTTGTGTGCGGGAGACCTCGAACACGCTCGCCCTGCATTTTTCCGGGCCCCCGCATCCCGTGCCGGCCACGAACCCGGCCAACTACGTGATTCGCCTGGCCGGCACCAACGCCCTCGCCGTGCTCGCCGCCGCCGTGACCAACGGGACGAACGTCGTGCTCTCCACCGCGCCGCCCGCGCCGGGGCTGGACTACCTGGTAAGCGCGAGCAACGTGGTCCATGCTCTATCGGCGCCCGGCCCGCGGTTTCTGAACGGCCAGACCGCCGTGCGCGTTCCGGTAACGCTGGCGTCCATCAACGCCACCAGTGTGTGGCGGTT
>DATLZF010000250.1:0-4631 GCA_035574135.1 Candidatus Methylomirabilota bacterium | reverse complement strand
ACCCGCGTGGGGATGGTCCGGAACTAGCGGGGCGCTTGTGTGTTGAGCGGGAGTTCTCCCCACCCGCGTGGGGATGGTCCGCGTTTGGTCATGCTCCTTGGACCATCATGACCGTTCTCCCCACCCGCGTGGGGATGGTCCGAGAGTCTGGTAGATAGTCTCCCTAAAACACTCGTTCTCCCCACCCGCGTGGGGATGGTCCGGGCGCCGATGCCAGCCTCAAAACACCCAAACTGTTCTCCCCACCCGCGTGGGGATGGTCCGAACAACAACCGTCGTCCCTATGTACTCGGCCCGTTCTCCCCACCCGCGTGGGGACGGTCCGGCGTATGGCCGTCGGATCGGAGGGAAAACTCAGTTCTCCCCACCCGCGTGGGGATGGTCCGGCGACGGTAGCCACGTCGGCCGGGCTGAGTTTGTTCTCCCCACCCGCGTGGGGATGGTCTGATGTTGTGTTCCCGCGCGCCGGTGCGACAGAGAAACACCAATCTCCAGTTGCCCGGCTCGGCGCCGAGCAGCTCGCGCCGGCCTGCGGGCGCGACGAACACGTCCGGCAGCATGCCGTTGCGCAAGCGGGCGCGGCGGTGCGTGGGGCCGTCGGCCAAGGGCCTGGGCGCGAGCGAAGACGCACTGGCGGAGGGCGGCATCCTGACCGGCTTGGGGAGCACGGCGATGTCAATGTCGTTGACGTGCGGCCGCGCGCGGCGGATGGAACCGACCACTTCGATCCGCTCGCAGAAGGGAGCCAGCTCGGCTTTGATCCGCGGCAAAAGATCGTAGGCGGCGCGCAGCTCCATACTCATCACTCCGCCCATCGATCGTACTCGCCGGTGGTCTGTTCGCTGAACTCGGCGTCGAGTTCCCTGGCGAGGTTGCGGAAGAGTCCACGCAGATCTGCTGGATCGCCCGTCTCGAACCGGCGAGGCAGCCGGTCCACCGCCCCGGCGTAGTGGATGGGATATTCTCCGTTGGCGGATTCCGCCTCGATCAGGCCGTGCACCATCTGGCCGTCCCGAAATTTGAGGGTGCAGATTTGTGTCAGCATGGGGATTAGAATAGGCCGGCCGGGACGATCTTCATCGGATGCTCAACCATGACCGGAATTTCGCCGCACCACGGACAAGCCAGCACGGCCTCTTCGCCAGAGGGAGCCTCCACCTTTTTTATTCCGCGATCCTCCAGCCGTAGCGGCCGCCGTAAGCCTGGCTGAAGTCCAGCGCGCGGGCGGCGTTCTCGGGGAGGGACCGGAAGCTGAACACGTCGCGGCCGGCATCATCGACCACCTGCACCAGGACGGTGCCGGGCTCCAGCATTGAGCGGGCGCCGTAGCCGAGCAGTTCGCCGTTCTCGCCGGCCAGGGTGGCATGCTGAATTTTCTCGAAGAGGTCCGCGCCGGGATAAGCATCCGGGGCGCGCGCGATGATGGGTTGGATGACTTCCGGGCGGTAGGCGTAGAGGTGGCCGTCCTCGAAGACGACCTCGACGTTGTCCGGCGGCGGGGCCACCAAGGGGCAAAAGAGGCAAAAGAGGGCGCTGCCTAGCTCGTCTCCCCATTGCTCGTGATAGAGGGGCTTGTGGCCGGTGGCGACGGCGGCGAGGTGGGCGCCGCCTGCGCGCGCAGTTTTTGCGTCGACCGGCGCTCTAACGTCACGGGATCGTAGGTCTCGGAAAATTCCTCGTCCAGTTTCTGCAACTCTGCGGGGGTCAAGATCACCTCGGTCTTCTGGCCGCGCGGCTGCCGGCGTTGAGCGCAACCTGGCCGTTGGGCAGCGTTTGGCGCGCGCCGGCGTCAGTTGATTCTCCCCCCGGGATGGCCCGAGCGATACCACCGTATGCGGAAATCGGCTTCTGGGTGATTTTGTTGTTGCTTCCTCGCCGCGTTTCGGTCGGGAGCATTTCCAGAGCGAGTTTCGTCGAACGTCCCCGTATGAAACGCATCGGCATTCTCTTTCTCGTGTGGCTGGCCCTGGCACCGGCCGGTGGCGCGGTGGGTTTGATCGTGATGGCGGAACCGGAGGATCGGTCCCGGCCGCTGCCGCCGGAACGAATCGTGCCCCCGCCCCGCCCGCCGCCGCCATGGATGCCGCGGCCGTGGGCACCGATCGAGGTTGCCTCGACCCGCGCCACCGCCCGCATTCGGGATCAGATCGCCACCACCACCGTCGCGCAGGAGTTTTACAATCCGAACGCGCGCCCGCTCGAAGGCACGTTCCTTTTTCCGGTGCCGAAGGGGGCGCACGTGGACAAGTTCACGATGGAAATCGACGGCAAGCCGGTGGAGGCGGAGCTGCTTTCCGCCGACAAGGCCCGGAGCATCTATGAGGACATCGTTCGCCGGCAGAACGATCCGGCCTTGCTGGAGTACGCCGGACGCGATTTGTTCAAGGTGCGTATCTTCCCGATCGAACCGCACGCGCGCAAACGGGTCACGCTCACCTACTCGCAGTTGCTCCGGTCGGATGCCGGCCTGACGACTTTTGTGCTGCCGTTGAACGCCGGGAAATACTCGGCCCGTCCGATCCGCCACCTGAGCGTTCATCTCGAACTGGAGACGAGCCGGCCGCTCAAAACCATCTATTCGCCCAGCCACGCGATCGAGATCAAGCGGCCGGGGCCGGCGCGCGCCACGGTGGATTTCGAGACGCGCGAATCGAAGCCCGACGCGGACTTGCAGCTTTTCTTCAGCCAGGAGGAGGGGGAGGTGGGGATGAGCCTGCTCACGCATCGGACCGGTGACGACGCAGGTTACTTCCTGATGCTGGCATCGCCCGGATTCGCCGCCAAGGAGGCGAAGGTTGTTCCGCGCGACCTCGTGTTCGTCCTCGACACGTCCGGTTCGATGGCCGGGAGCAAGCTCGAACAGGCCAAGAAGGCGCTGCTGTTCTGCGTCGAGAACCTCAACGCGCAGGATCGCTTTGAGATCCTGCGCTTCTCGACCGAGGTCGAGGGCTTGTTTGAGCGCCTGGCCGACGTCAACGCCGACCACCGCGCCCGCGCCCGGTCGTTCGTGCAGAACCTCAAGCCCACCGGTGGCACCGCCATCCATGATGCTCTCCAGCGCGCCCTGGCGCTCCGACCGGAAAAGAACGAGCGGCCCTGTGTGATTGTCTTCCTCACCGACGGCAAGCCCACCGTGGGCATCACGGCCGAGGATCGGATCGTCGAGGGCGTCGAAAAGGCCAACCAGTCCGGCCTGCGCATCTTTTGCTTCGGCATCGGCACAGACGTGAACACGCACCTGCTGGATCGAATCACCGAGACGACCAGAGCGCACAGCACTTACGTGCTGCCCGAGGAGGACATCGAGGTGAAGGTGTCCGGCTTCTACAGCAAGATCAAGGAACCCGTGCTGGCCGGATTGCGACTGACCTTCCCGGAAGGCGTGCGGGTAATGCAACTCCATCCGGCCTCGCTGCCGGACCTGTTCAAGGGCGATCAACTGGTCATCGCCGGCCGCTACTCGGGACCGGGTGCCGGCGCGATCCGGCTGGAAGGCGTGGTGGACGGGGAAACGCGGTCATTCAGCTTCGACGCCCGGTTTCCGGACCGCGCCAGCGATCATGACTTCATTCCGCGGCTCTGGGCCGTGCGACGCGTGGGCCACCTGTTGGATGAAATCCGCCTGCGTGGGGAGAATGCGGAGATCAAAGACGAGGTGACCGAGCTGGCCCGCCGTTACAACATCGTGACGCCCTACACGTCGTATCTGATCGTGGAGGACGAAGCGCGGCGGCGTGTCGCGTCATCGGCCCGGACGTTGCGGATCGAGGATCCGGCCGAGGTGAACCGCTTGGCCGACAACTACCGGCTTCTTCGCGCCCAGAAGGACGGCGATGCGGCCGTGGGCGGCGCCCGCTTCGCGCAGAGCTTGAAGATGGCGGCCGCTCCCGACAGCGCCGTGCACGAGAGCCTGGAGAACGCGCAACGCGGTCTGGCGGGAGCCTCCGTCCCGGCGAACGCGCCGGCGACCCTGCCAGGCCTCGGCGTCCCAACTCGGGTGTCGTCCGCCCGCGCGCCGTCGGAGCCGCCGCCCAGCCAGTTTGTAGCCGGCCGCACCTTCTACCTGAACGATGGCGTGTGGGTGGAAGCAGCGGTGCAAAAGCTCGACGGTGTCCGGCCCGTTCGCGTCCGGTTCGGTTCCCGGGACTATTTCGACTTGCTGCAGCAGTATCCAGACATCGCGCCGTGTCTGGCCTTGGGCACGCAGGTCCACCTCGTCGTGGGCGCAACCCTCTACGAAATCCATGAGTGAGCGGCGGCGCGCCGGCTCACTTCTTTTTGAAAAGATTCTTGATGCCCTCGACGGCCTTGCCCGCTTCGCCGGCCGCATCCTTGACGGCTTCGGTGGCGCCCTTTCCCACGTCGGCCAGGGCCTTGCCCCCGGACTCGATGGCCGCCTTGAGCATCGGGCGCAAGATTTCCCGGCTCAACTTCGCCAGCGGCACCCCCTCCTCGTCGTTGCCGATGTTCTGCAAATGAATGTCCGGCAGGGGCACGACCGCCGCCTTGCCCCCGAGACCCTGCACGCTGAGATGAATCTTGCCGCCTCGAATCGTGATGTCCTTGGCGCGAAATTTTTTGCCCGGTCCGGCGGCCGGTTCGGCGGGCCTCGATTTGTCGTCGCTGCCGCC
>DATLZF010000249.1:0-14087 GCA_035574135.1 Candidatus Methylomirabilota bacterium | reverse complement strand
TCTCGATTTGAAGCCCGGCCAGTCCTGGCGCGAAACCGCCGCGCCGTTGCGCGGCATCACGCCCATCATTGACTTCGTGGCCGCGGCCTATGGCGTCCGCTATGCGCCGAATACTCGCGAAACCATCCGTGACGAGGCCGTGAAATACTTTCTTGAAGCGGGCCTATTGCTGAGAAACCCGGACAATCCGGCACGCCCCACGAACAGCGGCAAGACGGTCTATCAGGTCGAGGCCCGTGCCTTGGAACTGATTCGGACTTTCGATACGCAGGAATGGAGCGGCAAGCTGAAAGAGTATCTGGCGAGTCGCGACCGCATCCGCAAAGAACTGGAGCGCGACCGGAAACTAGCTCGCATCCCCGTAAAGCTACCGTCCGGCAAGACCGTGACCATTTCTCCCGGTGGTCAGAATCCGCTCATCAAAACGGTCATCGAAGAATTCTGTCCGCGCTTCGCGGGCGGCGGGACGGTGATTTACATTGGCGATGCCGAGGACAAGTTCCTGCATCTCGACGCGGAATACCTGCAACGGCTTGGCGTGGCGATTCCCGCACCGGCCAAAATGCCGGACGTGGTGGTTCACGATACACGCCGCAACTGGCTTCTGCTTATCGAGGCCGTGACGAGCGCAGGGCCGGTGGATGCAAAGCGGCGCAAGGAGCTCAAGGAGTTGTTCAGAGGCTGCAAGGCGGGACTGGTCTTCGTGACAGCTTTCGCAAACCGAACGAGTTTCCTGCGCTTCGGCGCACAGATTGGGTGGGAAACTGAAGTTTGGATCGCAGACGCGCCGGACCACATCATCCATTTCAACGGCGAGCGATTTCTCGGCCCTTATCCGGACGTGTTGCCGCAAAGTTGACCCAGTCGGTTCGATTATCGGTGGCCGCTGATTTAAGCGATTCGGGCTCTTTCCGCGATGCGCGTTGACGACCCCAATTCCAAACGCCTGTCTGCCGTGTCGGCACAGGCAGGCCGCCCGCGCTGGCTCAATGGGACGGTGCTGGGCATCGGGCTGGCGTCGTTGTTCAGCGATTGGTCGCATGAGATCGCCACGACGGTGATGCCGGCGTTTCTGGCGGCAATGGGCGTGGCGGCGGCGTGGCTGGGGATCATCGAGGGCGTGAGCGACGGGTTGTCACTGTTTGCCAAGGCGGCTGGCGGGTAACTGTGGGTCAGGTCTCTGACGCGACGGTGGCGGTGGTGACACGCCGGGGTGGTGGCCAAATGCGGTCAGCTTGTCCGGGTTGCGCACGGCGAAGATGCGATGGATGACGCCTTCGCGGATGGCCAGGGTCAACGCGGTGGCCAGTCGGTCCTGTTCATGGATCAACACGCCGGGTGCGCTGTTGAACCAGCGGGAGACGATTCGCGTCGCCTCGCGCGCTCCCGGGCGGTCACGATGCAGGCGGAATTGCCCTTCAGCAGGCCCGCAAACTCGTGCTCGCTGGTGGTGAAGGTGCGCCCGACCCGGACGACGTGATCCACGTAGGCCTTCAGCGCCGAGGGCGGACCGAAGTTGTGGAGCGGACGGCTGACGAGGACGTCGTCCGCCGCCGCCAATTGGGCGATGAGCCGGTCCGGCGCGCGCTGGCATCGATGCGCAACAACGTCTTCATTTCGTCGGGATGACGAGATGGCCGGACGAAATGTGCCATCGCGGGCTGCCGGGCGGCTTCGACCAGGCCCCACTGCGGCGGTCGGTGACTTCGACGAGGCGGGCGGGAATGAGCGGGCAGGGGGGGCGGCTCGTGGGGCGCCGCGGGCTGAGGCGCACGGCGGGCGATTGGATGGGCGCTGCGTGCGCGCAGGGCCCCGCCGGGGTCAACTATCGCGTGGATTCTCAAAAGATTTACGCAAGACCGCATGGCCGAAAGGGGGATCTCCTGATATGAGTGGCAGTATGCGTTCGGTGTTCAAGAGCGCGTTCGGGCGCAGGGTGTTGGCCGTCGCCATTTTGGGGTTGAGTGTCCTGGGCCTGCGCGCTGCCACGTACACATGGGATGGGTCAGCAAACGACTGGAATTCGGCGCACTGGATGCCGGGTTCCACGGGGTTTCCGGGCGCCGGGCATGTGATGGTGGTCAACGGCGGCACCGTAACGGTGACGGATGGATCCAGCGCGTATCATCCGGCGAGCGTCACCTTGAACGGTGGCACGCTGCGGGTGACGAGCACCGGACGGCTGTTCTCAGGCGCGGATGCAAACACGCAGGTCATCACCGTGAACACCGGCGCGGTCCTGGAGCTCGACACGTGGTTCAAGGCGGACAGCCAGTCCCTCGGGCGTTTGAATCAATCGGCTGGCCGTCTTGTGGTGAATGGCGGAACGATCCGGGTCATGGGCGTTACCGGCTACGGCCGCGGTGTGACGGTGAATGCCGGTGGCGCAACGCTGGAGACGGGGCCGGACGCGGACTGGCTGTTGAATCAGCTCACCGATGACGTGGCGTGGACTTACCAGGGCAATCCCACGCTGATTTTCGCCGGCTCGGGCATCGGGCGGTTCGAGAAGGCCATCAACTCCGGCACGGGTGGCGTCATCAAGCGTGGCCCCGGGAAATGGACGCTGGCCCGCACGAGCAGCTATTCGGGCGACACGATCGTCGAGGAGGGCATTTTGGTGTTGCGCCGCGGCTCGCTCAACGACACGTCCACCGTTTCGATCGCCCAGGGCGCCATTTTAAGTTTGCGTCATTACGAGGGCGATGTGATTGGCCGGCTCATTCTCGGGGGGGTGACGATGCCGAATGGCACTTACAATCGCTCCACGCATCCGCAGTTCATTTCCGGCTCGGGCAGCCTGATCGTGGGAGGGACAAACACCTCGAGCCGACCGTCTCTCACATGGTTCTATGGATCGGGCGGGGATTCGGCCATTCGCCAGGAACTGACCAACTCGATGAACTTCTGCGTGGATACCTACAACAATTACGCCTATCTCCACGGCAACATTCGTGCGGATTACAATCCGGGCGTGCCGACGGCGCAGGCGGGCTTTGGCGGGCCGATCACGTTCGGAGGGTCGCGCAACGGCCGGGTGGCGATGCACGAAATGGGGCATGTTTTCGGGGTGGGTACGCGGGGGGAATGGGGTGCGAATCTTTCCGGCGGCATCTGGCGCGGGCCGAACGGATCGCGGCTCATTCAGCAAATTGACGGGCCGGGTGCGGTGATTCATTCCGATGGCACGCACTTCTGGCCCTACGGATTGAACTATGACAGCGAGGGTGGCGCTCGCAACGAGATCTGCCACGTGCGTTTGGTGGAGGCGTTCATGCAGGACATGGGGCTCTATCAGGGCATCTCGACCATCAGTAGCCTGGGAGATCGCAGCTTGCCCACCAACAGCAGCACCGGCCCCATCAGCGTCACCATCGGCGATCCGGGGGTGGCGGCCGGGGCGCTCGTGCTGCACGTGAAATCCTCGAACCCCGCCCTCCTGCCGGCCAGCAGCATTGCCGTGGGCGGCAGCGGTGCGAACCGCACGGTCACGCTCACCCCGGTGCCGCACATGGCCGGCGCGGCTCTGATCACCCTCACGGTCAGTGGCGGACGCGATGCGGCGATCGAGACGTTTGTCCTGACCGTGGGCGGCTTCAGTTGGGTTGGCGGTTCAGGTAGCTGGGACATGACGAGCGCGAATTGGAACGACGGCACGACGACGTGGCCGGCCATCGGCGGCAACAACGACGCGCTCTTCGGGGGTACCCCGGGGATCGTGTCCGTGCAGGGGACCGTTCGCGCCGACGACCTCACGTTTGCTTCCAGTGGCTACGTCATCACCAACGGCACACTGCGCTTCGATGTCACGCCGGTTCTCACCGTTGGCCAGGGCGCAACGGCGACCGTTGCTTCCGTGCTGGAGGGTGCGCCGCCCATGACCAAGGAGGGTCCGGGCACGCTCATTCTCTCGGGTGACAACCCCTACACCGGCAGCATTTTGGTGAACGGCGGCGAGCTGTTCATCCACGGCAGTCTGACCGACGCAGCAACGATCGAGGTGCGAAGCGGGGCGGTGCTCGGGGGCTCCGGTGCGTTTGCCCCCGTCACGGTGCGTTCCGGCGCCGAGCTGTCGCCAGGCCCGCAGCCGAATGCGACCATCGTGACTCGGGGGTTGACCTTGGATAACGGGGCGAGCCTGACGGTGGATCTGGACGTTGTCGGCGACCGGCTGGTGGTGAACGGCGATGCGGTGCTGAACGGGACCTTGAACGTCCGGGCCAGCGGCCCGATTCCCAATGGCGTTTATCCCATCCTCCGCCACACCGGCGCGCGCAGTGGCGCGGGCTTGAACCTCGGGACGACGCCGCCCGGTTACTCGATCACGCTCGACCAAAGCGTGCCTGGCGAGGTGCGCCTCCGGGTATCCGGTGGGCTCGATCCGGTGCCGGTCGTCGCCGCTGGCAGAGTCTGGAAATTCCACGCCGGTGGCGTGAACCTGGGGACCGCGTGGCGCCAGCCGGCCTACAATGATTCAGCGTGGAACAGCGGCCCGGCCATGCTGGGTTTTGGCGACGCCAACGGGCTTGCGCCCGCGACGCTTGTGGCCAGCAATGGCCAATGGACCACTTACTTCCGCCATCGCTTCCACGTGCCGAACGTTTCCCAAGTCCGAACCCTGGCCGGGCGCATCCTGCGCGACGATGCCGCCGTCGTGTATCTCAACGGGCTGGAGGTGTGGCGTGATCCGAACCTGCCCTCGTCCGGTCCCATCAACTACAACACGCCCGCCCTGGCCGCACTGGGTGGCGCGGACGAAAGTGTCTGGATCAACTTTCCAATCTCGCCGGCCGCGTTGCGCGACGGCACCAATGTCCTGGCCATCGAGGTGCATCAGAACGCCGCGACCAGTTCCGACCTTGCGCTGAACTTCGAACTGGCCGCGACGTTGGTGTTGCCGTCCGATGTTCACATTTTCTTCTCTGGAGACACTCTCTCCTGGCCGGCGGAAGCAGGATGGTTTTCCCTCTATGCGGCCACGAACCTCACGCCGCCCGTGGTTTGGACACGCGTTCCGGGGGTGCCGGTTCAGAGCAACGGGGCCTGGTATTTCTCGCTTCCGGTGACCACGAACGCGCAGACGTTTTACCGGCTCCGGGGTCCGTAAGGGACGGCGGTGGTAATGCTTCGCGTGCTCCATCCGCCACAACGGGACGGTGTGGGACGCATCCGTATCGGATGCCGGACGACGAGGAACATCGCGGGGGAACGGGCGGCTGTTCCCGGGCCGGTGCAATGGTTGGTCTGGCAGCGGCCCGGACGGCGCATTGCTTGTCCGGTTTGCGTCAGCTAGGTTCGCCCGCCGAAGGTCATGCACGTCGAATCTGCAAGGATCCAGTCGAACAACGAATGGACATGAATCGATGCGAATTGGAAGACGCCGGCACGTTGCCACACGTGGGTGTGGACCATCGGGCCGCACGTTGCTGCGGCCTGCCGGAGCGCTGCGGACCGTTCGGTTTCGTATCCACGGGTGGGCAGCGGGCGGCATTCGTGCGTTGCCCCTGAAACGTTCCGTTCCGGCTCATGTCTCATCACGCCTCCTCAGCGGATTCCTTCCGGCAACCGGCGGCAGACCCCCGCCTGTGGCCTCTTGACCCCGCGATCACCTTTCTCAATCACGGCTCGTTCGGAAGCTGTCCGAGAGCGGTGCTGGAGCATCAGACCGCCTTGCGGGATCGGCTCGAACGACAGCCCGTGAAGTTTCTGGTCCGCGAGTTTGAGACCTTGTGGGACGAAGCGCGCCGCGCCGTGGCCAGATTCGTCAATGCTGCCGAGGATGATTTGGTGTTCGTGCCGAACGCCACCTCGGGGGTCAATACCGTGCTACGATCGCTGCGCTTTCGCGCCGGGGACGAATTGCTCGTGGTCGATCACGAGTATAACGCCTGCCGCACTGCTCTCGACTTCGCAGCCGACCGCGCGGGTGCCCGCGTCGTGGTGGCTCGCGTGCCGTTCCCGGTCGCGCATGAGGACGAGGTGGTGGAAGCCGTGCTGGGCGCCGCTACGGCGCGCACGCGGTTGGCCTTGCTTGACCACGTGACGAGTCAGACGGCCATGGTGATGCCGATCCAGCGGCTGGTGCGCGAGCTTGCCGCGCGCGGCGTTGACACGCTGGTGGATGGCGCGCACGCCCCGGGCATGGTGCCGCTTGATCTGCGGGCCCTTGGGGCGGCCTATTACACGGGCAACTGTCACAAGTGGCTCTGTGCGCCGAAAGCCGCCGCGTTTCTCGTGGTCAGGAAGGATCGTCAGGATCTCATTCACCCGCTGACGATCAGCCACGGGGCCAATTCTTCCCGCACCGACCGCTCGCGGTTCCTGCTGGAATTTGGCTGGATGGGAACGAGTGATCCCTCGGCGTGTCTGAGTGTGGCCGAAGCCATCCGGGTCGTGGGCTCGCTGCTGCCGGGCGGCTGGGGCGAGGTCATGTCTCGTAATCGTCAGCTCGCGCTTGCGGCCCGGCGGCTTTTGGCCGAGGCACTGCGTGTGGCGCCGCCTTGTCCTGAGGCGTTCGTCGGCTCGATGGCGTCTCTGCCGTTGCCCGAGGCGGGTCGGGAACTTTCGCCCCAAGCGCCGCTTTTTCTGGATCCGCTGCAAGATCGGCTCTTTCACGAGCATGGGATCGAAGTGCCGGTCATTGCTTGGCCGGCGCCGCCGCGGCGGCTGTTGCGGGTGTCAGCCCATCTCTACAATTGCCTGCCTCAGTACGAGTTTCTGGCTGAGAAGCTGGCGGCTATGCTGGGATGAGCGGCCGAGGCGGCGAACCGGTGTCGAGCGAAGCGGGGCATGGTATTTCCATGCCTATGGAGCCAGGGCGGCGTGGATCGACCGCGCGATGAAATCGTCGAAAGCGCGTTCGAATGGTTATTCTGGCCACGTTTGGGGGCGGTGGCCAGCCGGGCGGCGATCGATTCCCTTCGGCCCGACTGATTCCACCGCCTTGCCGAAAAATGAGATTCCCCTCGACCCGGCCTCGTGCCCGCGCCAGGAAGAGGGGAACTGTGGTGGAATTGAAGAAAGGTGAGATTGCGTCGGTGACTCACGCGGAGCGCCGTCGCACCACTCCAAGCACGCTCAGCGCCGAACCCAGCAGGAGCAGGGTACTGCCGGCATCGGGGACGCCGGAGGGCTGCAGGTCCGTGCGGTATTGGAGATCGTCGATGATGTAATAGTTGCCACTCCAAGATTGAATCCGGATTTCATCAACGCCGACCCAGTTCAGGTTGAAATACTGACCAAAAGGCATGCCGGTGGACGGTATGTGCGCTGACTCGAAGATTTTGACCCCGTTGTTGTAGCCCTCGAAATACTGATCATAGCCATAGCCCGCCATCCACGCCCCGATAAAGGTAACGTCCTGACCGAACTGGAGCGTGGGCACGACGCCAAACTGGTTGTAAATCCGTTGAGCGCCCGAACTCGCGTGGTACGGTGGCTGGTAGCTATCGTAATAGTTCCAGTCCGTCCAAGTCAGACCAGCATAATTACCAGGCAACGCGCCGCTGCCACTGAGGTCTTCGAAGTCGAGTGTGATCGCCGAGCTCGACTGCACCATGGCCGTTAAGACAAGCGCAGCGAGCCCGCGAGACATCATTTCACGTTTCATAGTGTTCTTAAGATTTGGTCTTCTGAACTGCTCTTGGAACAGAGGCAGGCGTCGTGCCGTGTTCAGGTTGGAAACGAATTCATGATGTAAGTAATTCATAGCAAGTAATTTGAAACATGGTTGAACTGTCAAACCGATTTCGCTTCTTCAACCGGCATTGAGATTCCGTAAAAAAGACCGACACAAGAGCGGGTTGAAATGGTGAACCACACCTTAAAGTATTGACCGTAAATCACATGAAACTAATCACACATGTGTAAGAGAAACAGACACTTCCTCTTGGCGACTCGAAACCCGGACCACCTCGCCAGCCCCAATCCCGGATACTACGACCGCCGTCAAACCCGGGCCGCGCCGTTCCTCAAACAACGAGTTTGCCCGGACTGGGTGTCACCCGAGCGTGTGGCGCGGCGTTCACGATGTGCTGGATGGCGTCGTTGGCATCGTCCGTGAGGTGAAAGAGATTTCGGTCGCCCCGGCTGATGAAGCGCCCTTTCTCGAGCGCGCTTTCGAGCCACCGGAGCAGTCCGCGCCAGTAGCTCCGCCCCACGAGCACGAGCGGAAAGCGCGCGATTCGCCGGGTCTGCACCAGGGTCAGAATCTCGAAGAATTCGTCCAGTGTGCCGTAGCCGCCCGGCATGAAAACGAACCCCACGCTGTATTTCACAAAGCAGACCTTGCGGGAAAACAAATAGTGGAAGTTGATCGGGATGTTGACGTAGCGGTTGCCCTTCTGCTCGTGCGGCAACTCGATGTTGAGCCCGATCGATTTGCCCCGGGCTCGGGCGGCGCCTTTGTTGGCCGCCTCCATGATGCCCGGCCCGCCGCCCGTGATCACGGCGTAATTGCGTCGGACCAGTCCCGCCGCGATCTGCTCCGCCAGTTTGTAGTAGCGGCCCGACGGCTTCGTGCGCGCCGACCCGAAGATGGTCACGGCCGGTCCCGCGGCCGAGAGCGTCTCGAACGCGTCCACGAACTCGGCCATGATGCGGAGAATGCGCCACGGATCCTCCCGCGTAAACGGGCTGGGAATGTTCGCCATGGCGGCGAGATTACAGACGGGCCGTTGTGGAACAAGGGGCAATCCCGAGGAAGGATCGTCGGCTCACGCCGCCGTGTCGGCCTTCCTTCCGCCGCGTCTCATTCCGCTTCCAAGCCCGGGTCACGCGGAAGCCGGCTGGCCCGAGCCCGCTCGCGCTGCTCAAGAAAAAAGCTTCGCAACATGGCGCGGCACTCGCCTTCGCGGACGCCCGGGGTGATTTCACAGCGATGATTGAAGGAGGGAAACTGGAGCAGATTAATGACACCGCCGGCCGCGCCCGCCCTGGGATCCGCCGCGCCAAAGACCACCCGGCCCATGCGCGCATGGACCAGCGCGCCGGCGCACATCGGGCACGGCTCCTTGGTGACGTAGATCGTGCAGTCGTTCAAACGCCAGTCGCCGACGGCCTCTTCCGCCTGCGTGATCGCCAGCATCTCCGCGTGCGCCGTGGCGTCGTGCAAGGTCTCCACCTGGTTGAAGGCGCGGGCGATGATCCGGCCGGCGCGCACGACCACCGCGCCCACGGGTACCTCCTCCGCCTGGAAGGCGCGTCCGGCCTGGCGCAAGGCTTCGCCCATGAAGTAGTCGTCACTCTGCAGGTCGATGATGGGCTCGCTCACGGGAGGCGGGGATGACGAAGGATCAACGGCACGTCACGGGCGATGGGGCCGGGACGGGGCGGGATTCCTCCAGCGTCCAGACGTGACGTCCATCCGGGTAACAGTGACAATGCGCGGCAAAGAATCCGCCCCGATGGCGCCAGAACAAGGGCCAGATTTGCTCGCGATCGGTCTGCGGCAGCGCCAACAAATCCAGCGCCTCACGGGCGACAAACTCGAAACGCCCCTCGCGGTGAGGCGGCGGCCTGTGCTTGATGGGTGGCTTCACCTCGAACAAAAACATCAGCCAGTGCGTCGTTCCCTCGTAACCGTGCTCGGAGACGAGGCCGGCCAGGTGCAGATCGCCGGGTTGCAGCCCCAGCCCCATCTCTTCGGCGGCCTCGCGGCAGGCGCCGGTGTAGGGCGACTCGCCTTCCTCGACATGCACTTTCCCGCCCGGCGGGCTCCACAGCCCGCGATTCGGCTCGGACGCCCGTTCCATGAGCAGGATTTCGCCGCGCGGATTGAAGCAGTACAGCAAGGTGGACACTTTGCAGGGCACGCCCATGCGCGGAAGTGAAGCAGGGGCCGGCCGGCCTGGGAAGCCCCGTGTTCCGCAGGGACGAGGTCCGTCTCGCTCGACCGCGCCGGAACACCGGCGCCGGGCAGAACCTGGCGGCAATTTGCCGACGCCCGCTGGGCGAAGCGGGCCGGCGCCATTTCCTGGACAGGTGTTGGACGCCGGGCGCTCCATGCTCGCTGAACGTTTTTCGCCCCGCGCTCTCCTGGCGGCAGATGTCGAAGTGTCTTCCCGTTCACCTTCAGGACGGGCCTCCGGTTTGCGAACCCGGCCCGTCGAGCGCGACGCCGGTCGGCTGGGGGAACCGGTCGGTCCGTGTTTTGCCCCTGTTCGCCGATGGCGGGCTGCGCTACGCTGCGGCCCGTGTCTGACGAACTGGCCGAGTTGCAACGCCGCTACGATCGTCTGCTCCTGCTCCACCAGGTCAGCGATGTCATTCACTCCACGCTCGTCCCCCAGGAGGCGCTCCAACTGATCGTCCGCGAGGCGGTGCGCGTGACGCGCGCCACCAGCGGCTCGGTCTGCCTGCTCAACCCCACTTCGCGGCGGCTCGAGATCGAGGCTGCCCAGGGCCTGCCCGCCGATGCCAGCCAGATCAAGTTGCGCGTGGGCGAAGGGCTGACCGGCTGGGTCGCCCGTACCGGCAAGCCGGCGCGCGTGGGCGACGTGACGAAGGACCCGCGCTACATCATGGTCCGCCGGGATGTCCGCTCGGAACTGGCCGTGCCGCTGGAAATCGAAGGCGTCGTGCACGGCGTGCTCAACGTCGATTCGGACCGCCCGGACGCCTTCACCGAAGAAGACCAATCGTTGCTGGAAGCCTTGGCCGTGCAGGCCGCCCGCGTCATCCGCAACACCTGGCTCTACGAACAACTCCGCCTCAAGGCCCGGCTCTTCGAAGCGCTGGTCAGCGTCGGCCAGGCGATCAACTCGACGCTCAACCTCGACGACGCGCTGCGGGTCATCACCCGCGAGGCCTGCCTGCTGATGGAAGCCCAGGTCGGTTCGGTGTTCCTGCTGGACTCCAGCCGCCAGTGGCTCGATCTGCGCGCCAGCCACGGCGCCGGCGAGGCCTACGTCAACCGGCCGCGTCTCAGCGTCGTGGACACGCTCATCGGTGTGGTGGTGCGGCGCAAAAAGCCGGTGCAGGAGGAAAACGTGCAGACGTCCGGCCGCTACCAGAACGTCGAAATGGCGCGGCGAGAGGGGTTGGTGTCCCTCCTCAGTGTGCCTCTGTTGTTCAACCAGGAGGCCATCGGCGCGCTGAACGTGTACAAGCACCGGCCGCACAACTTCTCGAACGAAGAAATCCAAATCCTGTCCGCTCTCGCCCAGCTCTCCGCCGTGGCCATTGAAAAGGCTCGTCTTTACGAGCGCATCGTCGATGTCGAGGAACAGCTCCGCCAGAACGAAAAGCTGTCCGCCCTGGGTCTGCTTGCCGCCGAGGTGGCGCACGAGATCCGCAACCCGCTCACCGTGATGAAAATGCTCTACCACTCGCTCGATCTGAAGTTCCCGGAGGGCGATCCCCGGGCGCAGGATGCGCACATCATGGGCCAGAAGATGGACCAGCTCAACCGCATCGTGGAACGCATCCTGGACTTCGCCCGCAGTACCGAGCCCCGCTTCGCACCCGTCAATCTCAACACCGTGATCGACGACCTCGGGCTGCTCACGCGCCACAAGCTCAAGAACCAGGGCATCGCTCTGGAGCGCCGGCTCGATCCTGCCCTGCCGGACATCTTGGCCGACGCCACCCAGCTTGAGCAGGCGTTTCTCAACTTGACCCTGAACGCGGTCGAAGCCATGCCGGAGGGCGGGCGCCTGACCATCACCACCCGCGCGCTACCTGGGGCCGGCCATTCGACCAAGCCCACTCACGTGGTGGTTGAGTTTGACGACACCGGCCAGGGGATGACAGAGGAACATCGCAGCCGGCTGTTCGCCTCTCTGCTCAACACCACCAAGGTTCACGGCACCGGCCTCGGTTTGGCCATCGTCAGCCGTGTCATTGAGACGCATCGGGGGGAAATTCAGGTCCGGTCCCAGCCAGGGCAGGGCACTCGTTTCATCGTGAAACTGCCCGTCTCTCCAGACTCACCCGGAATGCACGACGGCGGGACGGATACCAACAGGTCCCGCGCTTGAAACGGGCGCGGACTCCGGGTCAGCGCTGTGTCTCCACCAAGCGCGCGGCGGCGCCGAGTGCTCCCGTGGTGAAGATGATCGGATAAAGCCGTTCGAAATACCAAAGCCGGGCGAAGTAAAAGCCGATCGGCGCCGGTTCCGTCCAGCGGCCGTCCTTCACGCGCTCGACCAGCCAGCCGGCGCCCCGCAGACAGGCCGTCCGCGCCGGCCCCATGTCCGCACCGGTCCGGTCCGGACTGAGCCGACAGAATTCCGCCAGCGCCTCGACAGCCAGGGCGGTCTCCTCGACGGAGGAACGCCCTCGGGCCACCCCGCCCCAACTGCCATCCTCGTTCTGCGCGCCAACCAGCCATTCGGCGGCCCGGCTGGCCATGCGATTCACGTCTCCGCCTTGCACCAGCTGCGGGTCGGCCGCCAGCGCCCGGAGCACCCGCGCCGTGCCGTAGGTGCGGTTCTCTTCCGAGTCCGAATGCTGGTTGCCAAACCAGAGCGGCGTCCAGGAACCGTCGGCGTTCTGAGTGCGCGCCAGATAGCTGCGCGCCCGGTTCATCGCCCCGGCAATGCGCCGCTCCCACAGCGCGTCACCGGCAGCCCGCCATGCGCCCCAAGCCCGCAGAGCGTGCGCGGTGATGTCCGCGCTGCTGCGGTCGAACGGCAGCGTGCCCCAGCCCCGGCAAAACGTCGGCACACCGCCGTCGCGGTTTTGCAGGCCGAGCAGCCATTCTGCCCCGGCGCGGGCCGCGTGCGTCGCTTCGGCATCATCCGGCGCCAGACGCCGCAGGGCCACCAGCGCGCCGGCTGTGTCATCGGCATCCGGCACGCCTCCGGGCAGATCGGTCCAGGCCCACCCTCCGGGGGCGGCATTGGTGTAGGGATGGTGGACGCGATGTTGCTGTTCGAGGAGCCAGCGCCGAACAGTGTTCTGAACCTCCACATCAACTGGCCCGGCGGCGGCATGGTGCGGCCGAAAGGCTCGTGAATGGCCGGTCGCATCCAGCGCATCGATCGCGAGCGTCGTGAGCCAGGTGGCCAGATTGGTATCGATCGGCCAGCTTCCGTCCGGCCGTTGCGACTGCAACAGAAACGCCACGCCCCGTGTCACCACCGGATGATCCGCCAGGCCGCTGCCGGCCAGACTCATCGTCACGAAACTGGTGAGGGGCGTCGCTTCGAGGAAACCGCCATTGGACGGCTGGATGCGCGTCAACACCTCCAGCGTGCGTCGGCGGACGCATTCCCGGATCCACCGCGCCGCGGGATTGCCTGAAGGCGCATGGACGTGCCGGGCGAGACCGATGGCAATCAACGCCGGCAACGCGTAACTGACCACCGGCAGCCGCAGCGCGGCAAACCACGAAGGCGGACACGCCGCCAGCTCGAACGGCAGCGGAATCACCCAGCGCCACGCATCGGCGCCCTCGCCCAGCCGCCCCGCCAGGGCGCACGCCGTCAGAATGGGCACCGAAAACGTGCGGTCCCGGCCGTAGCGCGCGATCACGGCCGGCGCCAGTCGATCCGGTTCGATCCCGCCCGCCCGCTGCCGCAGCCAGTCCTCGGCTTTCGCGGTGACATGATGAAAGCTTGCCGCCCCGTTGGCGGCCCCGGCGCCGAACGCCGCCCACGCCAGGGCGGTCGTGCTCAAGTTCGAGAAACTTTGCACCGTGTCGCCCCAGCCACCGTCCGGGTTGGCGTGGTGCGCCAACCAGGTCAGGCCAGCATCGGCGGCGCGAAGCAACCCCGGGTCGGGCCGCGTCCGATGCACGACTGCCAGCGCTGTTACCGCTGTGGCGGTGGAAAGCGCGCTGCTGGACAGTTCGCCGGTCCAGTGCCCCGCCGGATGGCGGGCTGCGAGAAGTGTTTGCCTCGCCTGCTGGGAAGCGGCGGCCAGACGCGACTTCAAGTCGAATGACGGGCAGGATGACAACGGCGCCGTCGATTGGAGGAAACCCGGTCGTCGTTGTCAAACCGCCAGCCGGTTTGGGATGCCATCCAAGAGGTGCGGGCTTTGCGGTGCGCTGGTTGTGCTGAACCGTGCATCGGAGGCGGGAACCGGCAAACGGGGCGGTCGGGCGCACAGATGCCCGGCCCCCGCGCGCCCGACTGCCACGG
>DATLZF010000248.1:0-3297 GCA_035574135.1 Candidatus Methylomirabilota bacterium | reverse complement strand
TCCGGGGACACAATGCCCGTCGCTTCCGGGCGCACGCCGACGAGGTTTTTCGCGTCCTCCAATCCGCCCGGCCCACGGCCGTTGATCCGGTCAATGCGATGCTTCAGGTCCGGGCCGCAATGGCCCGTGGCCGGGACGTGGCGGAAAAGCAGGCGCTGGCGCTGGCAGCCGCGGAACAATTCGCCGACGAGGACGTGCGCCACTGCCAGGCCATCGGCCACCACGGTGCGGCGTTGATCCGGGACGGCATGAACGTGCTCACCCATTGCAACGCGGGCTGGCTCGCCTTCGTCGATGTGGGCTCGGCCACCGCGCCGCTCTACGAGGCGCACCAACGCGGCCGACGGTTTCACGTCTTTTGCGACGAGACACGCCCCCGATCACAGGGCGCAACTCTCACCGCCTGGGAACTGGCCCAGCAGGGCATTTCCCACCAAATCATCGCGGACAATGCGGCCGGGCTGCTGTTCGCCCGGGAGCGGATTGATCTCGTCATCGTGGGCAGCGACCGCACCCTGGGCCGCAGCGGGGAGGTGGCGAACAAGATCGGCACCTACACCCTCGCCGTGCTGGCGCATCGCCACGGCGTACCATTTTACGTCGCTCTGCCCCTCTCGACCCTCGACTGGAATCTGCGCTCGGGACGGGAAATTCCCATCGAGGAACGCGGCGAGGACGAAGTGCTCGGAGCCTGGGGCGTGACGGCGCGGGGCCGACGCGAATACATTCGCGTCGCCAACCCGACGAGTCGTGCCTTCAATCCGGGCTTCGATGTGACGCCGCCGGAATTGATCACCGGCCTGATCACGCCGGAGGGCATCTTCGAGCCGCGCGAGTTGTGGAAACGACGCCGAGCGCTCGGGCATCGCGGTTGAGGCTGACGCCGTCCAGACAGGATCGCCCCCCCGCACCGGCCGTTCATCGTCCGAGTTTCAGCGCGTCAGTGAAGCCTCGCAACCCGGCCAAAGCCGGGACGCCCGCCCCGGGCGTTGGCGGCCCAACTCACCTCAGGAGTTGGAGGAGCCGGCTCTCCGGGATCCGCCATTCGGAGCGCCGGCCGCTGACGGCGCGTGAGCCCAATTCGCGCCAACTCATGGACATGGCCGCCCGCCATCCGGCCGGGTCCGTGACGAGGTTCACCGGGCGCCGCTGGTTTCGGGGGAAGCCCCCGCCGCTTACGGCAGGTCCACGCGGACGCGATAGAACCGAGGCCCGGCATTCGTGCGCCACGGCTCGCCTGCCCTGGTTTCGCCCGGTGCTCCCGGCCATTGGCCCAAGGGCTGGAACGGCGCATCCAAACCGTCGGCCCCCTCGAGAACGTAAAAGCGATTCGTTACGCTCGGCCACGCGATCTCGACCCCCGAGGCGGGGTCGGACCGCACGCCCGCGATGGCAAAGCGGGAGAGCCGGTTGGTCGGATTTGAGCCGGCCACGTATTCCTCGCCGTTGGTTAGCCCGTCGCCATCGGCATCCGCGCCGGCCAACGCGTTTGTGGCGTGGCGGAAGTATTGCAGTTCCCAGTCGTTGGGCAGACCGTCGCGATCGTCGTCTCGCAACAGTCGCAGCCATACCCGGTCGCTCCGCGTTGGGTCGGTGGCCGAGGTGGTGAGAAAGACGAGGTCCTGGTTGAAGAGATTGGTGTTGCTGGCAACGAGCTGGACCCGGATCTCCAGCGTGGCGCCGGGGGCGAGCATCGGCGAGGTCCAGCCTGCATTGGTGGCGCTGGCCGTGATGTCGGTGCTGCCCGGCGGCACGAAATAGCGCGCCTTGATGCCCTTCGGGATGTTGCCCGGCGCCTTGAAGACGAGAGCGTCCGGGTACCGGGCATGGTTGCGGAGGGTGATGAAGAAATCGTTGGTGAAGTTGAACCGGATGGTCAGTTCGACGCGCTGTCCGGCGACGCCGAAGGTTTCCTGCCCCCGCCACGGCGCGTCGCTCCCGCGGCGAATCCACTCGTCGGGCTGGAACCGGGCCCGATCGAGGACGAGGAGCTGATCGAGCGCCGGCACGCTCTCGCCGAGCAAATTGCCGGCGCGGGTGGCCAGCAGGATGTGCCGCGCGTCGGCGCTGACGCTCGCTCCGACGCTGTGGCCCCAGCCGGGCGTGCCGTCGCGGAGGCGGCTGAGTTCGCTCAACTGCCCGGTCTCGCGGTCGTAGAGAAAAACGCCGGTGAAGTAATCCCGGCCCCCGGCTGCAGTCAGCACGTCCGCCAGCAACGTGACGTGGCGCCCATCCGGCGCGAGGCGGGCCCCGAAAAAGCCCCCGCGCTGCCGGGGGCTCAACGGCGGCGGCTCCAGGCGGCTCAGGGTGTCGCTGTCGCTGTCGTACAGGAAAAGATTCGAATCGCCTTCCGGATCCGCCACCGCCAGATCGGTGGCACGCGATTGAAACAGCACCCAGCGACCGTCCGCCGAGATCGATCCACCGGTGCTCGAACCGTTGCCGGCGCGGCCATCCGCCGTTCGGCTCACCAAGCGCAGGCTGGCCGCACCCCGCCGCCAAAGAAAAATGTCGAACGTGTCATTCGTATCGTTCGCCGTCAGATCGGAGGCCAGCGAGGTGAACACCACCGAGCCGCCGTCCGCCGAAATCTCCGGGTCGTTGCTTTCGTCGTTGGCCGTCCGGCCCGCCACCTGGGACAAGCACTGCACCGCGCCCGAATCCACGTCCCGCAGAAAAACATCCCACGTGTCGTTCGTATCCGCGATCACGGAAGCGCCGGCCAGGCTCGCGAACACAACGTGGCGCCCGTCGGCGCTGATCTTGGGCCAACCGCTCTCGCGCCCCCACTGCACCGGCCCGGGACCGGCGCTGATCCTGCTGAGGCTGCGCGTCTGGCGGTCCAACAGGAAGACATCCTCGCGGTCGTTGGTGTCGTTGGCGACAAGGTCCGCCGCGCCGGACTGGAACGTCACGTAACGTCCATCGCGACTGATGGAGGGGCGGTGCGTGCGACCGGCGGCATTTGTGCCGTCGGGCCGTTTGCTGAGACACTCCAGCCACCGGGTTTCGCGGTCCACGAGGAAGACGTCCTCCTGGAGATTGTAATCGCGGCGAACCAGATCGCTCGCGCTCGAAGTGAAGACCAGCCAGCGCCCGTCGCCGCTGATCTCGGCGCCTTCGACAGCGTCGTTGCCCATCCGGCCATCGGCAGCGCGGCTGGCCACCGCGAACGCGGGCAGCGCCGGCCGTCGCGTGACCACCGCACGGACAGCGTCGGAGGCGGAATTCGAGCGAACGCCAGTGGCGGTCACCACCCATTCCGCCCACGCCTCGCCCGCGGCGGCATCGACCGAG
>DATLZF010000247.1:0-2670 GCA_035574135.1 Candidatus Methylomirabilota bacterium | reverse complement strand
GGCAAGATTTGCGCGCCGCTGCTGCGCCTCCTCCGGAGGAGGCGCAGCAGCTCATCCTTGCGGCGGGCGCTCAACACCTTGAGCTTCACCACAGGGGGGTCACGATCTACCCAGCCTTTCCCACCGACCACTCGGAATGCGCTTGCCGTGCCGTGGTGGACCCGCATAATGCCCCCTGCCTTGCCGTGTTTGGCGAGGCGGTCTGTGGATGGGGTCGTAGCTCAGTTGGTAGAGCGTCTCGTTCGCAATGAGAAGGTCAGGGGTTCGATCCCCCTCGGCTCCACCAGATCTCCTTCCTTGGTGTCCGGTAGCTCCGCGTGTGATGATTTTTTCGGCGATCGCGGGCGTTTGACACTGCCGGCATTTTGCGGTGTCATGCCGCCCGGTCCAAAACAACGCCATACGCTATGACGAACTTTGTCCGTTACCCGACCGGTCCGTCCCTCCGCGCCCGCATTGTCACTCTCGCAGTCATCGCGTGTCTCATCGCCCCGGCCTTCTCCGGGGCGGCCGCGCCCGTGCCCAAATGGGAGAAGTTCGAGGCCACCTTCGAGAGCGCGTTGGAGTATGCCAATCCGGTGCAGGACGCGCCCTTGGTCGTCACCTTCACCGCCCCGTCGGGCCGGATGCTGAAGGTTCCGGGCTTCTGGGACGGAGGAAAGACCTGGCGGGTGCGGTTCGCACCCAACGAGGTCGGCAAATGGAGCTACCGCACCACGTGCCCGGATGAAAAGAACACCGGCTTGCACGGCCAATCCGGCGAGTTTGAGTGCGGGCCGCCGACCGGGCGGACCCGCTTCACTCAGCATGGTCCCGTGCGCGTGGCCCACGATGGCCGCTATCTCGAACATGAGGACGGCACGCCGTTCTTTTTTCTGGCCGATACCGCGTGGAACGGGCCTTTACTTTCCACGGAGGCCGAGTGGGCCCACTACATCGCCACGCGCCGCCGCCAGGCCTTCAACGCGGTGCAATGGGTCACCACTCAATGGCGCGCGGCTCCCGAGGGCGATCGCAACAAGGACCTGGCCTTCACCGGCTCCACGAATCTCATCCGGATCAACCCCAAGTTCTTCGAGCGCCTGGACCAGAAAGCGGAAGCCCTGGCGCAGGCCGGTTTCCTCAATGTACCCGTGCTGCTTTGGGCCATCGCCGCCGGCTCCAACCCCGCCATCAATCCCGGCCACTCCCTCTCCGAGCACCAGGCCATCCACCTCGCCCGCTACATGGTGGCCCGCTGGCAGCACCTGCCCGTGCTCTGGATCCTCGCCGGCGACGGGGATTACCGCGGGCAAAGGGCCGAACGATGGAAACGAATCGGCCGCGCCGTGTTCAACGACATCGCGCACGCGCCCGTGACCATGCACCCCGGCGGCATGCAGTGGATCTGGAGCGACTTCAAGGATGAGAAGTGGTACGACGTGGTCGGCTATCAGAGCGGTCACGGCGACGACGATCAAACGCTGCGCTGGATGACCGAAGGTCCGTTGACCGAGGACTGGACCCGCCTCCCCCACCGCCCCTTCATCAACCTGGAGCCACCGTACGAGAACCATGTGGCCTACCAATCCAAAAAGCCGATTTCGCCCGAGGTAACGCGCCGGGCCATCTACTGGACCCTGCTGAACAACCCGACGGCCGGCGTGACCTACGGCGGTCACGGCGTTTGGGGATGGGACGACGGCACCAAACCTCCCACCGATCACCCGAATACGGGCACTCCCCTGCCGCTCGACAAGGCCTTGGTAATGCCGGGGGCCGAACAGATGCGCCACCTTCAGGACTTCTTCACATCGATCGACTTCCACCGGCTGCGGCCCGCGCCCATCATCGTCGTCAACAACCCCGGCAAGGACAAACCCGAGAAGTTCATCGCCGCCGCCAAGACCGACCGCAAGGACCTCGGGCTGGTGTACGTGCCGGAAGACCGGACCGTGGAGATCAAACTCGACGCCCTGCCGCCCTCCCCCAACATCACTTGGATCAACCCGCGCACCGGCGAACGGAGCCCGGCCGTGGCCGTCGTCACCGCCAACACCTGCCAGTTTCCCACCCCGGCCGAGGGCGACTGGTTGCTCCTCATGCAATCCCAAAAAGAGGAGAAGAAAACCGAAGCGGGGAGTGCCGGGGGAGCGGCTTCGCCCTAGACCGCCAAGCGGCACTGAGCGGAGCGGCCGAGCGGGGTGAGCATGCCAAGGCCGTGACCGCCCGGAGCCTCAAAGCTCCTGCTGGTCGAACGAGCCCGGTGAAGTCACCGGGTCTTTTTTTGCCCACTTCCCCGCAGATTGCTTCGGACCGCCTCAGTGCGTCGAGCGCACCGGTCCGGCCCAGGGGGCGCGGCAGTGCGGCCACTACGGCCAAGCCGGAGCGGCGGGTGGGGCTGCGCGCACGGGGGGTGGCGTTGTTTGGCTCGCACGCGGTCGTCCGGTTTTGGCCGCGCAGCGGCGATCAACCCGCACGAGATTGAGCAACCAGCGATTCCCGTCAGGAAAACGGAGCGGCGGCCGGGGAAATTCTCCTTGCTTGGGCGGCTGAATCGGGATTCATTTTCCCCCCAACGGCTGGAGAGATGGCTGAGTGGCCGAAAGCGGCGGTTTGCTAAACCGTTATACGGGTAAAACCGTATCGGGGGTTCGAATCCCCCTCTCTCCGCCATTTTCAACAAAATCC
>DATLZF010000246.1:0-2148 GCA_035574135.1 Candidatus Methylomirabilota bacterium | reverse complement strand
GCCGAAGAACTCGCCCGTGGCGCCATGCCACGCCTGGCCGGCTCCTGACGCATCGCTCGCAAAAAAAGCGGGGCCGAAGCCCCGCTTTGTTCAGTGGCCCTTTCCGGTCAGGTGGGTGCGTTGATGATGATGAAATCGCCTGCCGTGAGCGTGGGACCGACGCCGCTTCTCAGGGTGAACGAGGCGATCTGCACCTTGGCGCCCGCGCCGTTGCCGTCGGCGTCATAAAACAGTTTGCCGGCGCCCGAACCGGTGCGCTGGTAAATCAGGAAGTCGTCGGCGTCGGCTGCCTCCAGCGGGCTGCCGCCCGACCTGAAGTTGGCGCTCGACACCGCTCCGTTTGTCGTGAATGCGGCGAACACCGTCGCGTCGAGCACGATCTTGTCCGTGCCCGGCGTGAAGTCCACGATCCGGTCCACGTTGGTGGTCGCGTTCGGAGCCGTGTTGAAGACGAAGGCATCCATGCCTCCTTCCCCGATCAGCGTATCGTTTCCGGCCAGGCCGACGATCGTGTCGTTCCCGGGTCCGCCGTTGATCGTGTTGTTGCCGGCGGCGCCGATCAGGAAATCGCCGAACCGGCTGCCGCGCAGGTTTTCGGTGTTCAGGATGACGTCCAAACCCTGCCCGGTATTCTGCGCGGTGGTGAGCGATAGATTCACGTTGACCGGAGCGAGCGCACGGTCGAACGACACCCAGTCAATCCCCGCGCCGCCGTTGATGGTGTCGTTGCCCAGGCCGCCGCCGAGGGTGTCATTGCCGCCGCCCCCGTTCAGGCTGTTGTTGCCGGCATTGCCTCTCAGGCGGTTGGCCAGGGAGTTTCCGGTCAGGTTGATGTTGCCCGCGCCGCGCGCCCAGGCGTGCTCGACGAAGTTCGGCAGGGTGAAGGTGACGAAGGTCAAGACTTCGTCCTCGCCGCCCTCGTCCAGGCCGGTGACCGGATGCGCTTCGCTCACCACATCTCCCGCCCTGATGATGTAGGTGTCGTCGCCCGCGCCGCCGTAAAGGGTATCCGGACCGGCGTCGCGGCTGTCGAGCAAGTCATCGCCGCCCAGGCCATAGAACACGTTGGGGTTCGCATCGCCGCGAAGCTCATCACCGTCGTGATCCAGGTCGGAGCCGATTACCCCTTCGATGTTGAGGAGGAGGTCAATGCCCTCGGGCATCCATGCGCCCGCGCCGTTGTTCGCCGCCGAGTTCCAGTAGCCGTGGCCGTCCACCCCGATGCCGAGTTCGAGATCCACGAATACGGTCTCCAGCGACTGGCTGTAGGACACGACGTCAAATCCGCCCCGGCCGTCAATTACATCATCGCCCCCGAGACCTCTGAACCAGTTGACCCCCTCATCGCCGATCAGCACATCGCCGAAGCGCGAACCTTCGAGTCCGTTGATGTTGATCAGGGTATCCCGCGTGCCGTAGCCATCATCCACCTGCGCAAGCGTCCAGCCGGCACCCATCGTACCGGTGCCCTGCGACAGGTCTATCGCGACCGCGCCGTCGGAGCGGCGGTAGGAGGCGACGTTGAAGCGGAAGTCGTCGGGATCGGCGACGTTGAACGCCGCGCCCTCGATGCGGTCATCGCCGCCCCGGCCTTCAAGGATCTGGAACGGCCGCCCATTCAATCCGACGTAGGTCGAGTCGCCTCCGCCGATCAGCGTGTCGTCTGCGCTGCTGCCGATGACTTGCTCGATGTTCGAAACCGAATCGGTACCGTGGGAGGCGGTGACGACAGTCCCCGTCGCCAGGTTCGCGACAATGCTGCCCGCGCCACCGTAGTAAATGGAGTCAAAACCCTCGCCTCCGGAGATCAGATCGTTTCCTTCCTGGCCCGAAAAGAGGTTGTTCGCGGCGCTGCCGACGAGAGTATCGTTTCCGGAACCGCCGAATACGCCCTCGACATCCACCAGGGTGTCCGTCCCGCCCATGCCGTCGGTGGCGGTGCCGGCCCCGAGGTCAACCATCACGCCTGCCGTGGCCCGGGTGTAGCGCACCTCATCGTAGCCGCCATAGCCGACGATCGTATCGTTGCCGCCGAGCCCCTCGAACCGTTCGTAGAACCTCCCGTCAAAGCCGCGGGCGTTCGTGCCGCCGACCAGAAAGTCGTTGCCGCTCGTTCCGGTGACCTGGCTGATGTCCAGCAGGTTATCG
>DATLZF010000245.1:0-2218 GCA_035574135.1 Candidatus Methylomirabilota bacterium | reverse complement strand
CCTGCGTTACCATCCAGACCTGGCCTTGGGCGAGGTGGCAGCGCTGGCCATGTGGATGAGCTGGAAGTGCGCCCTTGCCGGCCTGCCCTACGGTGGGGCCAAAGGCGGTGTCTGCTGCGACCCCGGCCGGCTGTCTCCGGCCGAACTGGAACGACTGACGCGGCGCTTCACCCAGGAACTGATCCCCTTTATCGGGCCGCAGACGGACATTCCGGCACCCGACCTGGGCACCAACGAGCAGGTCATGGCCTGGATCATGGACACTTACTCGGTACATGCCGGCTGTGCGGTGCCCGGCGTCGTCACGGGCAAGCCCCTGGGTATTGGCGGTTCGGTGGGCCGGCGCGAAGCCACAGGCCGGGGGGTCGCCTACCTGGTCAACCGCGCCATGGACACCGTGCACCTGGACGCTTCGCGCGCGACGGCGGTGATTCAGGGCTACGGCAACGTTGGCTCGGTGGCAGCACTGTGCCTGGCCCGTTACGGTGTAAGAATCATCGCGGTGAGCGACGTGCACGGCGGCATTCTGAACCGGGCCGGGCTCGATCTGAACGCACTGGATCGGCACGTGGCCGAGCACCGCACCGTTTGCGGTTTCCCCGAGGCCGAGCCGCTGAGCAATGAGGAGCTTTTGGTGACCCCGTGCGACATCCTGGTGCCCGCCGCTCTGGAACGACAAATCAGCGAGGCCAACGCCGGCCGGCTGCAGTGCCGCATCCTGGCCGAGGCGGCCAACGGCCCCACCACGCCGGAGGCCGATCGCATCCTCGACCAGCGGCCGGAGATCTTCGTCATCCCCGACATCCTGTGCAATGCCGGCGGCGTGATCGTTTCCTATTTCGAGTGGGTCCAGGACCTGCAAAGCTTCTTCTGGAACGAGACCGAGGTGGTGGACAAACTTTTTCGCACCCTGGAAGGCGCTTTCACCCAAACTCTCCAACACAGCCGGAAGCTCAATCTCAGCCTGCGCATGGCGGCCCTGAGCCTCGGGATCAAGCGCGTGCATGACGCCAAACGTCTGCGCGGTCTGTTTCCCTGACCGCGCGTCCGGCCGGCCCCCGGGACGGCGTTGGACGCGGGCACGCGCTTTCCCCCGGGGTGGCTCCGTGTGGTCGCGCGCCAGTCGTTGCAAGGCAGCCGTCGGCTCGGTGCGATTGCCCCGCGGCCTCCGTCGCTGCGGACGGGCTCTCGTGCCGCTTCCCTGGGACCGGGGCAACGGTGGCAAGTTTTCTCCTCAAGTGCCGCCAAGTGACCGCCGATTAGGCGTCAGATTGTGAACAATCAAAGCCGAACTCGCCATGCCTGACTCGAAGCAGCAGGAGCCATTGCTGGCCACCCTGGCCCAGTTGACCGAAAAAATCGCCATGGAACTGGTCTTCGCCGAACCGGGCAAGGACATCGGACTCCTGCCGGCCAACGCGTTGCTGACGGAGATGGAGGAAACGGCCGGCCGGGGATCGTTCCCGGAGCCGCTGGGTGCGGCCCTGCGCCATGCCCGGGCAGCAGTGGATGCCGCCTTGGACAAGGCGGGGTTCACGCCTGACACGCTCCAGCAGCTCCATGACTGGGCCAAGTGGATGCAAACCGCCCTGCCAGCCCTGCAACTTGGCAAGCCCCTGCCGCCCTTGTCTGGGCCGGTCACCGCGCCGACGGCAGCCGGGGCCGCGCCCGCGCCTGCAGGGCCGTTGCCGCCCGAGGAGGAGTTGAACATCAACGCGGAAACGGATGCGGATTTGTTGCGCGAGTTCATCAACGAATCCCAGGAGCATCTCCAGAACATCGAGTTGGGCGTTCTCAGTCTCGAAGAGAACCCCCGCAACGCGGACACGCTCAACTCCATCTTCCGCGCCTTCCACACCTTCAAGGGTGGATCGGGCTTCCTCAATCTGACTCCGATCAAGAACCTCGCCCACGAACTGGAATCTCTGCTCGACCTCGCCCGCAATCAGCGGTTGGAGATGACCTCGCCGGTCATCAACCTCATCTTGGAGGGGGGCGACACGCTGAAGAAGTTCATCGCCGAAATCGACGCGAGGATTTCCGGTCGCACGCCGCCCGGACCGATCGTGGTGCCCACTCAGGCATTGCTGGCGCGTGTGCGCGTCTTCCTCCAGGAGCCTGGTGCTGCCGCAGCGGCGGCGCATACTCCAGCACCGTCGGCGGCTCCGAACCCCGACGCTGCACCGGCGTCCACCCCGCCACCACCCCAGCCGGCCGC
>DATLZF010000244.1:0-2708 GCA_035574135.1 Candidatus Methylomirabilota bacterium | reverse complement strand
AGCTCCACCCGGCCCACGGCACACGATCCAGGGCCGCGACTTGACACTCCAGCTTTCGCGGCTCGAACAGGTCGTCTGAGTCAAGGAAAGCCACGAATCGTCCCCCCGCTGCAGCGATGCCGCGGTTCCGCGCGGCAGCGGGGTTGCCGCCCCGTGGATGCGGCACCACCGCGACTTGGGTGGGCGCCAGCTTCCGTACTTGCTCAGGAGTGTCGTCAGCCGAGCCGTCGTCCGCAGCAATGAGTTCCCAGTCGCCGAAAGTCTGAGCAATGACCGACTGAGCTGCTATGACGGCAAGGTTGCCGCGGTCGCGAATCGGCATGATCACCGAGACGAGCGGCTGTCGAGCGCCTGAGCTCACGGGCATTCTCACTTAATATACGGTCACCCAAGAAACGGGTGGAGAACACGGGTGCGAGTGGCGCTAATTGTTCCGGGAGGCGTGGATCGCGGTGGGGAGGAGCGTGTGATTCCCGCCCTCCTGTGGTTGATCGAGCGTCTCGCGCGCCGTCACGACCTGCACGTTCTGGCGCTTTATCAAGAGCCCCGGCCCGCCACCTATGACCTGCGCCGTGCAGCCGTCCAGGTGGTGGGACGCAGGTTTACACGCGTCCGTGCGCTGGCCTACTTGCTCAGATCCCACCGTCAAGCGCCGTTCGACGTTCTGCACGCGTTCTGGGCGACACCACCGGGTGTTCTCGCGGTCTCCGCCGGACGTCTCGTTGGACGCCCGGTGTTGTTGCATCTGGCCGGTGGGGAGGTTGCCGCGCGTCCTGAAATAGGCTATGGCGGACTTCTCCGACGGCGCGGGCGGATGTGGGTTCGGTTTGCTATCCGGGGCGCTTCGTGCGTGACTGCCGCCAGCGGCCCCATGTTGGACGCTGCGCGGCGTTATCGGCGCGATGTGGAACGGCTGCCACTCGGTGTGGACCTCGTTCGTTGGCCACGTCGCAATCCTCGCCCGCGGGATCCTACGAGGCCAGCGCAGCTACTTCACGTGGGGAGCATCAATGCTGTAAAGGATCATGCCACCTTGCTTGGAGCACTGTCCATCCTCACGGCCTCGGGCGCCGCGGTTCACCTGCATGTCGTGGGAGAGGACACGATGGGTGGGCGCGTCCAGTCGTTGGCACACAGTCTCGGACTGTCGAAGCGCGTGACGTTCCATGGCTTTTTGCCTCATCGATCCCTCCGGCCACTGGTGGAAACAATGGACCTGCACCTGGTGACCTCGCGGCACGAAGCGGGACCGGTGGCGCTCCTTGAGGCGGCCGTTGCGGGGGTTCCATCCGTTGGTACCGATGTCGGACACGTGCACGATTGGGCGCCGGATGCCGCGCTCGCGGTTCCCGTTGGGGATGCGCCCGCTCTTGCCGCTGCGATCGGCGAACTGCTGCGGGACGAACCCCGGCGCCTCCGGCTGGCGGATGCGGCGCAGGCTCGAGCCTGTCGAGAAGATGCCGATTGGACGGCGGATCGTGTGTCGATGTTGTATCAGGAACTCACCCGATCTCAGGGGGCTTCGTGACCGGAGAAAGGACAGGTTCATCGTCGGACCCCTTGGGGCGAGATACCGTGTTGGATCACGTGACCACGCTGCCGGTGCTCGGTGTCCCGGTCCGATTTGCTTCCAACGATCCCACGGCAGCGCGCGAAATCGAGGGACGATACGGCGCCTGGCGCCCGCTCGTGGGGCGGGCGGACTTGCTGTCCCAGTCCGTGGTCCACGTGCGGATCATCGTTCATCGCGCCGGGAATGACGATTTGCCGAATTCGCTCAACCTGTACCGACTCCCGGATCGGGAACGCCTCGTCGTGGTCGTGCCGGGGGGGATCGGCGTGGCGGATCTGTTGCGAAAGGACGCGGTGGCCTACGTGTCGCCTGCGCTCGTCGAGGCCTCTGACCGTTTCCATTTCGGCTTGCTCGAAGCCTTAACGCTCTTCCTAGTGGCCCACGAGGACCGGCAGCCACTCCACGCGGCAGCCGTAACCCGCAGGGGGATGGCGCTCCTCCTGGCCGGGTCTAGTGGCGTTGGCAAGAGCACGCTGGCCTACGCCGCCCTGTCGCGTGGCTTCAGCCTCCTGAGCGATGATGTTGCGTACCTGCAGGTACGGCCGCGGATGCGTGTTTGGGGCAAGCCGGGGCAGCTGAGCCTCCCCAGAGACGCGGTGCGCTTCTTCCCAGAACTCGGTACCGTGCCCCCCGCGTGGCGGCCAGGGGGTGAGAAGGTGGTCGTCTCGGTTCCGGTGCCGAAAGAGGATTGTGGTCTTCTGGCGTCCGATGCGATGGTGTGCTTGGTGGAGCGCGGCGAAACGCTCGCACTCGAGTCCGTCGACTCGGCGACAATCGCTGAGGCGTTGCGGTCACGCGTCGAACCTGGATTCGATCTCTTTCTCGACACGATGCGCGACGCGATCCTCGCCCTGGCGGCGACCGGCGGGTGGCGCATCATGCTTGGCGACTCCCCGGCGGCAGCGGCGGCCCTGTTGCGCGAGGCAGTCGACGGAGCACGGCCCGGCCGGTGAGCGCGCCGTTGCACTCCTCCCTCAGGGAACGAGCTCCACTGGTGTCCGTAATCATTCCGACATTCGACAGGCTCGGCCAATTGGTGGAGGCGATTGCCTCCGTTCGAGCACAAACGTATCCGGCGTGGGAACTCATCGTGGTAGACGACGGCTCGGGCGACGGAACGCCGTCCTATCTCAGC
>DATLZF010000243.1:0-3151 GCA_035574135.1 Candidatus Methylomirabilota bacterium | reverse complement strand
CCCACGGTTGCCATTGAGCCGCTGGCAATGTTTCCCACGCCGCCGCCCACGGTCGAATACGAGTTGCTGGCGGAGTTGAAATCGCCGCCGCTGACAGTCGCAGCCGAGCCGCTGGCGATGTTGCCCGAGCCGCCGCCCACGGTCGAATGCCGGCCTGTTGCGAGGTTATCCCGGCCGCCGGCGATGGTGGCCCAAGCACCTCCCGCCAGATTGTGCATGCCGCCGCCGATGGCGGCGTAGTGGTTGGTGATCCGATTGGGATAAAGCGGCAGACCACCGCCGGCGATGGTCACGCCTTTGAGGCCGGGCGCCACCGAGTTGGAAGCACTGCCGCCGACCAGGTTCGGGGAATCCGCGTCCGGTTCAATGCGCAATGCGCGCTGCCCGTTGACCCGCAGCTCCAGCGGCTGGTTGTCCGTCGTGCCGAGGAAATGCGTGCCGGGCGTGGTGCCCGCGTTGCCGCCCAGCAACCAGACCTGGTTGGTCCGGGCCACGTTCGCGCCCAGCCGCCCGTCCGGCACCGTGCCGCTGGTCAACTGGCTGGCGTTCAAACCCGTCAACCCCGCCCCGCTGCCGGCGAAGCTCCCGCCGCTGACCGTACCGCTGAAGCTCGGATTGGCCGGCAACGAACTGTTGGCAATCACCCCTGACACGTTGCCCGCCAGCACGGCATAGGGCGTAGCCGTCACCGGCTGGCGCGGGCTGAGCGTGGTGAAGCCCAGCAGATTGGTGCGCACGCCAATCTCCAGCCAGCGCGCCGGGCCGGTGAACACGCCCGTGCCAAAGTCCAACGACACCGTGAACAGACCGTTGCTCACGCCGACCGGGCTGACGGTAAGCGTGGTGCCGAGCTGGCTGCCACCGCTGGCGGCGTCCCAGAGGCTGAACTGCATTTCCGCCAGCCCGGTGTAGGGCGTGCCGCCGGCCTCCAGCCGGCCTTGGTAGGTGAAGGCCGTGCCCTGGGCACGGGCCGTTGTGGGTTGGAGGGTGAGGATAAGGGCCGGCACGAGTGCCATCCCACCGATGGTGTTTCGGATGGTGGTTTTCACGGTCAGTTGAATGTGGACGGTTGTTTCTTCTGGTTTTGCCCAAACGAACGGCATCACGGTTTGAACAGGCGGTAGAACTTGGTGGGGAACGCGGCCGGCACGATGACCGGATTGGTTGCGCCGCCCGGGGCGTTAACCCAATTCGGCGGTAGCAGGCTGTCAGTAGATTGCAGCACAAAGCCCGGCGTGTGCGGCGACCAGGAGATTTCGATCTGTCCCGCGCCCAGGTTGCGCACGGCGAGACGCGGGGCGGGCGACGCAGCCACGGGTTGCGCCACCGTGGCGAGGCACAGGTTCAGGCAGTCGTGGCTGTTGGTCGTCCGCCAGGAGGTCAACAGGAGGTGGTTGACGCCCGGGGTCAACCGCGGAGCGAGGTCGAACGCGCGCACGTCCCAAAACTGCGCGTTGGTGCTACCCGGCGGCGCGGACACCGTCGCCCCGGAGAAGAAGTCGTTCTCGGGCAGCCACGGCTGGCCGTTCACGAGCACCGGCGGATCGAGGATCGCTTCCCCGTAGGCCACGTGCAGACCGAGCGTGGCCACGCCGCCGGTGTAAGCGAGATTGTCGAGCAACGTCTGCCAGCCGGTGGGATCGATTGCGCCGTCTTCGTTGCTGTCGTTGCCGTGCCAGAGCGTCACGTTCACGTCGTTGGTCGGGTTGCCGTCATCGCAGAAAACCAGGAGCGAAATGCCATTGGCCGTCATGGTGATGGTTTGTTCCAGCGTGACCGGGTTGAAGATGTCTGCGAACAGGCCGCCCAGGTCATACACACCGTTGGAGGTGACCAGGTCGCTGACGTCGCACCGCGTGAGAAAGCTGCGGTTGGTGGATTCGCAGGAATCAGCCGCCGCGCCCACGACCTCGAAGGTGCGTCCGGGACTGCCGAGGTTCGTGGTGCCGAGGATCGGGTAGCAGGGGTTGATGGCGGCGTGCGTGTACAGCCACGCCTGTCGCACCTGCCCCACCAGACCGGTCACGATCAGGCTCGTGCCGGTGCGTCCGCGCAAACCGCCCTGAGCAAACACGTGAAAATCCGCGTTCGTCACCGTGCCCGCCGGCCACACGCCGGCCGGGAAGACGCTGAAGTGCGCGTCTTCGCTATCCTCCAGTCCGCCGGCATCGGTGCAGATCAGGCGGACGCGCCCGGCAGTCACGAACTGCCCCGCCGGGACTTCCACGATGAACTGGAAGTTCGTGCCGTCAGGCACGACCGACATCCCGGAGAGCGGCAGCCGCACCGGATCGCTGGTTTCAAACCGGAACGTTGGCGGGTTGGTCGGCTGATCCGCATCGAACACGGCAAACATGTTCGTCAAACGCACCGGCGTAAGCGGCGCGAGGTGCGCCGGCGGCACGAAGGCCGGCGCGGCGTAGCTCCGGAAAACGATGTTCGGCGGATTGTTCAGCGGCGTCACCGTGACCGTGACCAGGTTGGTGACCCGCTCGCCAATCGAGTTGGTCGAGAGGAAGGTCAGGATCGCCGTGCCGAACTGGCCGGGCACGGGCGTGAGCGTGGCCGTCTGCGTGCCCGATTCGCCGGTGGTCAGCACGTTGAACGGCGGCTTGGGAAAGCCACCCGAAAACGGACCGCGCGTCACCCGCTCCAGCGGCAGCAAGGCGGGATTCGACGACGCCACCACCTGGAGGCGGATCAACCCCGCGTCCGGCCGCTGCGTGAAGGCGAGGTCCACGGTGGCGCTGCCACCCTCGACGAGCGTGACCGGCTCGGGCGTCGTGGTCACACGCAGGGGCGGCGGAGGAGGTGGCAACGGGAACTCATCGCTCTGATCCCAGGTGGCGTCCGCGTAACCGATGGTTTCCCCGGCCGAGCCGAGCCAACTGCTTTCCGTGCTGAAATACCAGCGATGGCGCGAGGGCGAAAAGCCGATCTTCGTGTTGCGGGGCATGTCGCTGAACGTGGCCACGGTGGTGCGGGCGAAGTTCGACAACCGTACGCGTTCGAACTTGCCACCGCTGAACGGCTGGCAGGCTACCAAGTAAAGCTCATCCCCGAAAAACTCCGCGACGCCCGTGAGCGGCTCGGCCGGATCGCAGAACTGGTCGAACGGATTGCCGGCCGCCAGCGCGGTGACCTGCCCGCC
>DATLZF010000242.1:0-4797 GCA_035574135.1 Candidatus Methylomirabilota bacterium | reverse complement strand
CTGGTGCAGCAGCTCTACACCGAGCAGCTCCGCGGCGCGCCCGAGCCGGTCGGTGGCGCCGCCACGCTCATCGCCGAAACGAAGAACAACCGCATCATGGTCAGCGGCTCCGAGAAGGAGATCGCCCGGGTCGAGGCGATCATCCGACAGCTCGACCCGCCGGGCGCGCGCGGGGCGCGGGACGAAACCCGGGTCATCCGGCTCAAGGCCGCTCTGGCCTCGGAAATCGCCGGCCTGGTCGAGAAAAGCCTCAACGCGCAGCAGACGCAGGTGCGCGTGCTCGTCGATGCCCGCAGCAATTCGCTTGTGCTCACGGGGGATTCCGCCGCCGTCGAGGCCGCCGCCCAGGTCATCGCCCAGCTTGACACCCGCTCGGACATCCAGCCGCGCGAGATGCGCGTCATCGAATTGAAGCAGGGGGAGGCCGGTTCCATCGCCAACCTCGCCACCACGCTGGCCACCGAGCTCATCAAGGACCAGCGCGGGCCGGAATACGTGCCGCAGTCCCGGATCGTGCCCGACCCCGCCTCGAACCGCCTCATCGTCAGCGGGCCCAGGGATGAATTGGTCACCGTTACGAGCGTGATCGAGCGGCTCGATCAGGCGCCCGAGGCCAGCGGCGGCGCACGGGTGTTCAAGCTCCTCAACGCCGATGCCGCCCAGGTGATCGGGGTGGTCTCGAATGCGATGCTCAAGTTCGACAACCGCAACCAGCCCATCCGCCGTGTTTCCATCTCCCTCGATCGCGAGTCCAACAGCATCGTCGTCTCCGGCCCGCGCAACGATCTCAAGGACGCCGAAGCCATCATCGAGCGGCTTGACAATGAGGGCATCGATCCCGCGCTCACTGGCGGCGGCACCGCCACCGGTGCGGCGGCCCGGACGCGGGAACTGAAGATCATCGATGTGCGCAGCCCCGAGGTCGATGCGTTGGCCGCACTGGCCACCCGCATCTTTGCCGCCCAAAACGCCGGCCGCACCGTCACGAATCTGGTCAGCATCACCGCCGAGCCCAACAGCAAGCGCCTGATCGTGCTGGCGCCGGCACCGGTCCTGCCCCAGGTCGAGGCGGTGATCGCGGCGCTGGATTCCAAACCCGAGCAGGGCGCGCGCGAGCTGCATGCCGTCGAAGTGAAGAACGCGACGGCCGCGGATCTCTTGCCCCGCGTCACCCAGGTTTATCAGGAACAGTCCGCCGGCCGGACGACCAAGCCGGCGACGATTTATGCCGACGCCAGCGGCACGCGGCTGACCGTGCTCGGCACGAAGGAGCAGGCCGACATGGTGCGGCAGATTGTGGAGACGCTCGACGCCCAGCCGCGGCCGGTGCGGGAGACGAAGGTATTCGACCTGGGCCGGCTGGCCGAGGCGCAGCGGATTCTGCCACTGGCACAGCAGTTGTACCGGGACCAACTCGCCGGCCGTCCCCAGGCCGGGCCGCCCGACGCGCAATTCGTCAGCGACGGCCGCACCGGCCGGCTGATCGTCAGTGCCCGAGCCGACCAGCTCCCGGCCATCGAGGCCATCATGAGCCAGCTTCAGAGCACCGCGGTGACCAATCAGCCGGGCCGTGAGACGCGTAGCTTTGCGGTCGGCTCGGCGGCCGACGTGCAGCGCCTCCAGCCGCTGGTGCAGCAGTTGTACCAGGACCAGTGGAGGGAGCGGGCCGAAACCGATCCGGCGGACGCCCAGATTCTGGCGGATGCCAAGGGGGGCCGGCTCATCGTCACCGGCCGGCCCGAGCATGTGAAGCAGATTGAATCGATCCTCGGCCAGCTTGGCGCCGCCCCCACTGCCCAGCCCCGGAGCGATGTGCGGGAAACGCGGGTGTTTGACCTCACCACCGCCAGCGCGGTCGAACTGGCGACCACGGTGCGCACGCTCTACCTGGAGGAGGCCAAGGCACGCTTCGGTGCCCAGAGCCCGGACACGCTCATCACTCCCGATCCGGGCGGCAACCGGCTGATCGTTGTGGGCGAGACAAACGAGCTGGACGCCATCGAAACCATCGTCAAGAAGCTCGACCGCGTCAGCGCCCAGAGCGCCACGGCGCGCGTGTTCAAGCTCAAGTCCGCCGACCCGCAGAAGGTGTCCGAGATTCTCAGCACGGCGCTGGTCCGGTATGACGCCTACGGCCGGGCGCAGCGACGGGCCACGGTGTCGGTGGACGCCAAGACCCGCACGCTCATCGTCACCGGCGATCCGAAGGAGCTGACCAGCGTGGCGACGATCATTGAACAGTTGGACCAGTCTCTCGGGGCGCAAACGAACCGGACGTTGAAGGTCGTCACCTTGCGCCAGGGTCGGGTGGCCGAGATTTCTCCGAAGTTGCGCCAGCTTTACAACGATCAGCTCACCGCCCAACCGGAGTTGAGCACGAGCGAGATCCTCATCATGGAGGAGCCGGCCAGCAACCAGTTGATCCTCGCCGGCACCGAACCGCAACTGGCGCTGCTGGAAAAGATCCTCGGCGACCTGCAGGCCGCCGCCACCGCGCGGGGCGAACGGCAAACGAAGTTCATCGAAGTCGGCCAGGTGGACGAGTTGAACCGGCTGCTGCCGCTGGTGCAGCAGCTTTACCAGGACCGCTGGAAGAACCGCGACGCCAGCGATCCCGCCGACGCCACCCTGATGATCGACGCCAAGAATGGCCGCTTCGTGGTCACCGGCCGAACGAACCACCTGGCCGAGATCGAGACCATCGTGGCCCAGCTCCGCACGACCGAACTGGGGGCTCCGCGTGACACGCGCATCTACGAGCTGACCACCGCCAACGCCGCCGAACTGGCCTCGACCGTGCGCTCGCTCTACCTCGATCAGGCCAAGGCGCGCCCCGCCGCCCAGCCGCAGGAGACGCTCATCCTCCCCGACACGACGAGCAACCGCCTCATCGTCTCCGGCACGACCAACGAGTTGAACCTGGTCGAGGACATCATCCACAAACTCGACAAGGTCAGCACCCAGAGCGGCACGGTCCGTCTCTTCAAGCTCAAGTCCGCCGATCCCCAAAAGGTCATGGAGGTGCTCGGCAACGCCCTGATGAGTTACGACGCTTACGGCCGGCCCCGCCGCCGCGTCGGCATCACCGTCGATGCCAAGACGCGGACCATCGTGGTGGCGGGCGATCCCAAGGAACTGCAGGCCCTGCAAAACGCCGCGCTCATCATCGAGCAGCTTGACAGCGCCCTGGGCGCTCAGGCGGAGCGCAAGATCAAGGTGGTGGCACTCAAGCAGGGCCGGGCCGCCGAGCTTTTGCCCAAGGTCCGCCAGCTTTACAACGATCAACTCACCAGCCAGCCCGACCTCGGCACCACGGACATCCTCATCATGGAGGACACGCCCAGCAACCAGCTCATCCTGGCCGGCAGCGACGCGCAGTTGAAGCTGCTCGAACGCATCATCGGCGACCTCCAGGCGGCCGTCCTGAATCAGGGGGCACGGGAGACGCGCCTCTTCGATCTGGGCGAGGCTGAGGCGGTCAGCCGATTGCAGCCGCTCGTGCAGCAGCTTTACCAGGACCGCTGGAAGAGCAAGGACGCCGGGGATCCGCCGGACGCGCAGATCATGGCCGATGCCGCCAACTCGCGACTCGTCGTCACGGGTCGCACCAACCACCTGGCCGAGATCGCGGCCATCGTGGACCTCCTCAAGGGTACCGGCGCCGCCACCAAACGCGACGTGCACGTGGTGCCGCTGCAGCGCCAGTCCGCCGCCGCGCTGGCGCCGATGCTCACGCAGCTTTACGCGAAGCAGACCGCCAGCGCCGACCCCGCCGAGCGGTTGGTGATTTCCGCCCTGGCCGACGACCGCGCCCTGGTGATCGAAGCCTCGGCCAAAACGTTCGAGAAGGTGAGCGAGACGGTGCGCAAACTCGACGGCGCCGAGAGCCCGCCGGACAACGTGCTGCAGGCCGTTCACCTCAAGAAGGGCCGCGCCGACAGCCTGGCCGAGGCCATCAACGCCGCCCTGACCAACCGCGTCAGCCCCGCGGTGGCGCGGCGCGTGAGCGTGACCGCCGTGGCGGGCGCCAACAGCCTGCTCATCCACGGCCCCACCAATGCCGTCGAGGACGTGATGAAGCTGGTGCGCGAGCTCGACACCGAGAGCGAGCCGGGCGAGATCGAGGTGCGCATCTTCAAACTGGAGAACGGCACGGCGCGCCAGGTGTCCGGCGTACTGGAGCAACTGCTCCAGAACGTCACCCGCTACCAGGCCCGCACGCGGGCCGGCCGGTTCATCCCCGCCGAGGTGTCGGTGGACGAACGGGCCAACGCGATTCTCATCGCCGGCACGCCGGCCCATTTCAAGGTGGTGGAGAAGATCCTTCCCACGCTCGATCAGGCCCCGGAGCGTTCGGACCGCGATGTGCATTTCGTCTGGCTGCGCAAGGCTCGCGCCTACGACGTGGTGTCCAAGCTGGAAACCGTCTTCAGCACCCGCGAGGCGAAGGATCGGCCCGTCATCGAGGCCGATGAGTTCAACAACTCGATCACCATCATCGCCCGACGGAGCGATGTGGCGCAGATTCAGGATCTCATCGGGCGGCTCGACGAGCAGAGCAAGGACTCCAGCCTGCAGGTGCGCCTGCGGCCGCTGGATCGCGTCACCGCCGAGCAGATGGCGAAGATGCTCGAAAACATCTACCCGCAGATGTCCGCCGGCCGGGTGCGAGTGGTGGAGAAGGTGGAGCCCAAGCCGAATGCGCCTCCTGCGCCGGGGGCGCCCGCGCCACTGCCGGGCGGTTCGCCGCCACCGGCCGGGCCGGCCGTGGCTCCCGCCGTGCCACCGGCCACCGCC
>DATLZF010000241.1:0-2407 GCA_035574135.1 Candidatus Methylomirabilota bacterium | reverse complement strand
CACCAGCCGCTCAAGGTGGGTGAAGTTGGCCTCCGCATCGGGATGATCGGCGGGCAGGGCCACCGTGTCGAAGCGTGACACCGAACCGTCGGACCGTTCCAAGGCAAGGCCGACGGGCACGGCGGTGGAGCCGGCCATTCGTCGGAACGCGCGACGGGCAAGCACGGCAGGGCGGAACTCGGGGTCGAGTGCAGGGGAAACGTTCGGGCGGGCGTTTTCAATCCAGGCGGAGTCGATGTGTCGGTTCATGTGCGTTGTGCGGTGGGGAGGAATGCGGCCACGGTCGCCGAGGGCACTCCAGATCGGAAGGCGGGGTCGGCGTGGCCAAAGCGTGCGCTGGCGGCCCGGCGCCTGCCGGGGCGATCGAGCCGGGCCGTCATCCGGTTGCCGTGAATCGATCCGCCACCCACCGGCACCGGGTGTCCCTGGCGTCCGCCCGACTTCCGCGGCGTGCGGGTAACGCTGCACCCGGCAATGGGGAGGACCGAGATGGCTGGGGAAAGCGACATGGGGTCGAGAAGTCTGATCGTCGCGTGGTGGGTCGGAGCGTCAGCTTGAGGGCCTCCACCTGGCCCCGTCCGCAAACACGGTCGTCTGCTCGTAGTCGCCCCGCGCCAGGTCGATCTCGATCAGCTTTCCTCCTTTCTTCAACACCTCGCCGCCGTAACCGCCGTGGCCGGTGGCGCGGCCATAGACCAGGTCGAGCTTGCCGGCGCGGGCCGTGTAATCGTTGAGATGATCGTGCCCGCAAAAACAGGCGCGCAGGGTTTCCGGGCGGACCAGTTCGGGCAGCGCCGCGCCGCTTTCCTCCTCGTGACACACTTTCTCCAACTGCAAACCGCTGTTCGTTCCCGGCTGGAAGAGCGTCCGGTATTCGAGGATCGGGATGTGAAAGAACGCGAAGACCGGCAGCGCGTGGGGCCGCTTGGACTTCAGTTCGAGCGTGGTGGCCCGAAACCAGTTCAACTGCCAGGCGCCCAGACCGACGTTGCTGCTGTTCAGGAAGAGCAGATCGGCGCGCGGCGTCTTCGGCTCGCGGGCGGTGGCCAGCTCGAGCCGGTAATCGCCATGCGTCAACGCGCCGCGATAGACGCCATTGCGTGTCTGTTCGAGCAGGTCGTGCCCCCGTTGGTAATCATCGAGCTGATCATGGTTGCCCCAGCAAAAGGCCCACGGCACCCCGAGGCCGTCGATTTGTTTGACGGCGGATTCCATCCGCGCAAATCCCTGGCCGGACGGATTGTCGTGCCACAGATCCCCCGTCACCGCCAGGAGGTCGGGGCTGGTGCGTTCGACGAGCTTGTTGAGGTCGCGTTTCGTCTGTTCGTCCTCGGCGCGGGTCTTGCCGTAGAAGTGGAGATCGGTGAGCTGGAGGATGCGGCCGACGTGGGCCGAGGCCGTGGTGACGACGGGTACTGCCCGCGTCTCCCCTGCCACGAGTCGCGAACTGCGCCCGATCACCGGCGGCGTGGGCTGGGCCGGCTGCCCGGCCAACCGCGCCGGCCAACCGGCCGCGACCAGCGCCAGCGGCGTGGCGGCAAGGAACCGGCGGCGATCGAGCATGGCGGCAGGGTAGCGGCCGGCGGTCTCCCGTCAAGAAACGGGGTCGGCGCGGGCCGCGCGAGAAGGCCTGGGTGCTTCGCGCTGCGATCGCCGCCACCCGTGAAATTGGTGTCCTGCCGGACCTGACCGCGCACGCGGTGCGGGGTGGGGACGTCGGCTCGATCGCGGCGAAGGATTGCCCGCAGCACAATGCCGCTTGCCTTTTTTCCGCGGACTCGGCTGAAATGCGCCCATGTCCAAAACATTCCATCTGTTTGCCATGGCCGGTTTGTGCGCGGGAGGCGTGCTGGTTTTCGTGGGCGCGGTGCAGGGCGCCGACTCCGCCAAGCTGGGCTACACCGACACGCCGCTGATTCCCGGCACACAATGGCACGTGCACGACGGGAGTCGCCCGCAACCGAAGATTGTTAAGCCCGGAGCCACGTTCAGTCAGATGGCGGACGCCCCTTCCGACGCCATGGTGCTCTTCGATGGCAAGGACTTCTCAAAGTGGATCGGGGAGAAGGGGCCGGTGGCGTGGAAGCTGGAAGGTAATTACATGGAGACGACCCGCACCGGCCGCATCCGCACGAAGGACGAGTTTGGCGACTTTCAGTTGCATCTGGAGTTCGCCACCCCCGCGAAGGTCGAAGGCTCGGGGCAGGGGCGCGGCAACAACGGAGTCAACATCTACGGGCGTTACGAGATCCAGATCCTCGATTCCTACGAGAACAAGACCTATCCCGATGGGCAGGCCGCCGCCATCTACGGGCAGACGCCACCGCTAGTGAATGCCTCCCGCCCTCCCGGCGAATGGCAGACCTACGACATCATCTGGGAAGGACCCCGGTGGGATGCCGATGGC
>DATLZF010000240.1:0-3446 GCA_035574135.1 Candidatus Methylomirabilota bacterium | reverse complement strand
GGGTTGCTCCGGCCGCGGCGCCACGTTCTCCGTGCGCACGCGGCCCGACAGACGGTAACGTCCGCGGCCGAGGAGCACACGACAGCGCCAGGACGGGTTGCTTCTGGGATCGTCGCCTCGTTCGACCCGGATGAAAAGGGTAGGAACGCCCTCGTGGGTTTCCCGGCCAAACTGATTGCCGCCGAAAATGTCCAGCGGGTACCAACGGGTCAGCGGGGCCACTCCCCCGGCGTCAAACTGAAGCCGTTCGGGCGGTGGCTCGCTGACGAGGCGGTGCAGATTCAGCACCCGCGCCGTGACCTGTCGGCGGAGGTGTTCCACCGCGCCGTCGTGATCGCGGGCCCATTGCGGGTGGTACGAGGCGAGCACGGGCCGGAGGCGCGCCTGGAGGGCGTTGATCCGGTTGGTCAGGACCTGAATTCGGAAGACGTTCGTCAGCAGCGTTCCCACCCGTTCACGATAGCGCGCCCGCAGTGCCGGGATTTCCATGACGGCGCGGGCCACCAATCCTTCCATGCCCGGCTCGATGGGGCCGTTGGAGTCCCAAAACATTTGGTCCATGCCATGCGGAAGAAAGACCATCCGGTCGGTCGAAGGATCGTGGTAGATGCGGTAATTGTTCCGCTTGAGGGCGTAACCGTCCCAGTGCCACGTCATGATCTCCAGCGCCAGGAAGGATAGGAAGCGGTCGAGATCGAGCAACCGCTCCAACTCGTGTCGGCGGAGGTCCAGGTCCGGCAGCATCGCCGCCGCGGCCAACGCCTTCAGGTCGGCGCGCGTATTGGCCCCTTCTCCAGAAGTGCGCTCCAATGGATCGGTGATGTCCCGGATGAACCCCCCGTCGTAGAGATTGCCATTGGGGCTGCGAAACCATCGCCGAAGGAATTCCTTGTCGAACCCCTCCTTGAGAACGTAAAGGCCCGCATCGCGGCCGTTCACGGTCACCCGCGCGAAAGCGACGCGGGGCGAGGGCACGCCCGCCTCCCGGAACAATTCGCTGCACAGATGCTCGGTCAGGTAACTCGGATCTTGCACCGAATTGTTCAAGCTCAACTTGTCCAGGCCGTGAAAGTGCTGGCCCGGTTTGAAGCGGTCGAAGTTCAGCGTGAGAGCCGGTTTGTCGTCGTCAAACCGGCGCCGGCTCCCGGCGGCCCCCTTGACGTGCAGGCCCACGTCTTCGAAAGCGATCCCGTCCACGCGCACCATCGCTCGTACGTCCCGACGGTCGTTTTGCTGGAGTTGGGCCAGATTCGTGCCCGAAACCTCGATGACGAAGTGCGGTATGTGACTGGAGTTGAAAAAGGCCTCCGCCAGCGCCCGTCGTTGGACCGGGGGCGGTGGTTGCGCCCCCGCTGCGAGTGGCCATGGGAAGCCCAAACCGGCTGCGCCGATCAAACCGGCCACCAGGCAGAGTGGCCAAGCGGCCCCACCGCGTCGAACCCTCGGATGCATCGCTGCGGACCTTACTGCGATCCGGCCCCCGGGCAACCCGCATTTTGGGCTGCGGCGAGTCCCGAGAAAGGGATCGGGAATTCCCGGATTCAAAAAGTTGCGAGCCTTCCTTCCAAACCCGGCGCCGCCAGTGTAAGGTTCCCGCGGTTTGAACCTGATGTGAGCCCAGTCGTAGAGAGATTCCGTGCGGCGCGCACGCGCCTACCTGCCGGCTCCGCGTCGGGCAAGGGGCGCGAGTTCCGCCCTTCCCTCAAGCCGTTTTCGGCTGCTTTCAGCCGGCTTCGGCGCGTCGAGCGCCAGATGATCGCAATCCTCGGCCTGTTACTGGCCGGAATTGGCTTTGACCTCTCGGCCCGTGCCCAGCCGGCGCTGCCGTTTGATCCCGTATCGTTCGAGATCCTGAGCGGCGACGAGGTCAGTTTCCTGCGCGTGAGCTTCTGGAATCTTCCCCGCGGTTGGGCCATCTCCAACACGCTCTACCGGGGCTGGTGTGTGGAATACGAAAAGCCCATCATGGAAGGGCAAACGTATCGCGGACGAACCTTCGACTCCGGGAGCCCCGAACTTCCGCCGCACCTGGCCGGCCAGCCGTGGGATCGGCTCAACTACATCCTCAACCATCGGCGGGGCACGATGCCGGAAGTGCAGGAAGCCATTTGGGGCACCCTGGGCCAGATGAGCCCCCCTTTCAGCGCGAATGCCCAGGCCATGATCGATGAGGCCGCCCGGTTCGGCCAAGGGTTCAAGCCCTCGGGCGACCAGGTCTGCACCGTGATCCTCGACCAGTTGGACACCAACTTCCAGCGCATCCTCTTCGAGATGCCGTGCGCCTGCTCGTGCACCAACACGGGAGAGGTTTCCGAGATGGTGCTGGCCGTGATCTCTTACCAACCGGGCCAAGCCTTCGTGGGACGGGTCTATGGCGTTCCCGACGAGTGCTACATCATCGAGGCCTCCTCGGATCTCAAGGAGTGGGTCGAGGTTTACAGTGTGCGGTCCGTGGCGGAGTTCGTCGAATTCCGCGATCTCCATCCCACCCCCGAACGCCGCTTCTACCGGGCACGCGCCCGGCGCGATCCCTAGCCGAATCCATCAAAGCCGTTCGGCGATGTATTGCTCGAGCTTGCGGGTGTCGGCGGCAAACAGGCGGATGCCTTCCGCCGTTTTTTCCGTGGCCATCGCGTCCTCGTTCATCAGCCAGCGAAACCTCTTTTCATCGAGATCCAGCCGCTCGATCGAAGCGCGGGCGGCGACGGCCGGATCGAGTTTGCGGGCCACCGGCGCCGTGCTTTTCTTCAACTCGGCCAGCAGCGCCGGGCTGATCGTCAGCAGGTCGCACCCCGCCAGTTCGAGGATTTCGCCGACGTTACGGAAGCTGGCGCCCATGACCTCGGTGGGGTGGCCGAACTTCTTGTAGTAGGCAAAAATCCTCCGCACCGATTCCACGCCCGGATCCTCGCCCGGCGCATAATCCCGCCCGGTATTCTTCTTGTACCAGTCGAGAATCCGGCCCACAAACGGCGAGATCAACCGCGCGCCGGCCTGAGCGCAGGCCACCGCCTGCGGCAGGGAGAACAGCAGCGTCATGTTGCAATGAATGCCTTCTTTCTCCAGCACCTCGGCCGCGCGCACGCCCTCCCAGGTGGTGGCGATCTTGATCAACACCCGCTCCCGCTCGATGCCCATTTGCCGGTAGAGCTCGATGAAGTGGTGAGCCTTGCGCACCAACCCCTCGGTATCGAAGGACAGGCTGGCGTCCGTCTCGGTCGAGACGCGACCGGGGATGATCTTCAGAATCTCCACGCCGAAGAGCACCAGTAGATAATCCAGGATGTCGCTCACCAGCGCCGTGCCCACCAGCCCCCGCCCGCGCCGGTCGGTGATCGCCTTGGCAACCAGATGTTGATACTCCGGCATCACTGCCGCCTTCAGGATCAGGCTGGGATTCGTCGTGGCGTCGCGGGGCTGATACTCCCTGATCGTGGTGAAATCGC
>DATLZF010000239.1:0-3549 GCA_035574135.1 Candidatus Methylomirabilota bacterium | reverse complement strand
CAGCAAGCCGCCGTTCAGCAGAATCTCACCCGCCGCTACGGCGCCGGGTTGCATCTTGCCTTCGCGCAGAACCCGTCCCTGATCGGCGGCCTGCGCATCCAGGTGGGCAGTGACGTTTACGATGGGAGCGTCTTGGCGCGGGTCAACGCGCTGGCAGAGAGCTTTTAGGTGGAGAGACGATCGAGGCCGAACAGACTTAAACTGGTATGAGCAACTTGCTACAGGAAATTGAAGCGCAAATCGCCGGTGTGAAAACCACGGTGGTCCGCCAGAACGTTGGGACCGTCCGCGAAATCTCCGATGGTGTCGCCAAGATTGAGGGCCTTACCGACGCCATGCTCAACGAGATGCTCGACTTCGGCAACGGCGTGATCGGTCTTGCGCTCAACCTCGAGGAGACCGAGGTGGGCGCCATCGTGCTGGGGGATTATCTCGGCATTCGCGAGGGCACCGAGGTGAGGACCACCGGCAAGCTCCTCTCCGTGCCCGTGGGCAAGGGCTTGCTCGGCCGTGTGGTGGACACGCTCGGCCGCCCGGTCGATGGCAAGGGGCCGATCAAAGAAACCGCCTTCTATCCCGTCGAGAAAATCGCGCCCGGCATCGTGAAGCGCAAATCCGTCAGCCAGCCCATTCAGACGGGCATCATGGCCATCGACGCGATGATCCCGATCGGCCGCGGCCAGCGTGAGCTGATCATCGGCGATCGTTCCACCGGCAAGACCACCATCGGTGTGGACACGATGATCAACCAGGCCCGCATCAACAAGGTGGGCCGGGCCTCGGGCGACCCGAATTTCCGTCCGGTTTACAACATTTACGTCGCCGTCGGGCAGAAACAGTCCAACATCGCCCGGGTCATCGCCGAGCTGGAAAAGGCCGGCGCCATGGAGGACACCATCGTGGTGGCCGCGGGCGCTGACGCGCCGGCGTCCGCGCAGTATCTCGCGCCCTTCGCCGGCGCGGCCATGGGCGAGTGGTTCATGGACAACGGCATGGACGCGCTCATCATCTACGATGATCTTTCCAAGCAGGCGGTCGCCTACCGTCAGGTGTCGCTGGTGCTCAAGCGCCCCTCCGGTCGCGAGGCCTATCCGGGCGACGTGTTCTACCTCCACAGCCGCCTGCTCGAGCGCAGCGCGCGGGTGAACGAAGCCAATGGCAACGGCTCGCTTACGGCGCTGCCGATCATCGAAACGCAAGCCGGCGACGTTTCGGCCTACATCCCGACGAACGTCATCTCGATCACGGATGGTCAGATTTACCTCGAGACGGATCTATTCTATCAGGGTGTGCGGCCTGCCATCTCCGTCGGCTTGTCCGTGTCCCGCGTCGGCTCGGCCGCGCAGATCAAGGCCATGAAACAGGTGGCGGGCAAGATCAAACTCGACCTGGCCCAATTTCGCGAGCTGGCGGCCTTCGCCCAGTTCGGCTCGGATCTCGACGCCAAGACGCAGGCGACGCTCGAGCGCGGCAAGCGGATCGTCGAGCTGTTCAAGCAGAACCAGTACAACCCCATCGCCGTCGAGATTCAGGTGGTCGTGCTCTGGGCCATGCAGAATGGTTTCCTGGACGACGTGCCGGTCGAAAAGGTCAAGGACTGGCAGAACAAGCTGACCCAGTTCCTGCTCGACCGGAAAACGGCCCTGCTCGACAAGGTGCGCAAGGAGGCGGCCATCAGCGATGCTCTGGCGGCCGAGCTCAAGGCCGCCGCCACCGAGTTCAAGCAGACGTATCGGTAGAAGGCGAGGGCGGCCGCCCCAACGGCTGCTACACACCACCATGTTAATGGCCAACCAAACCCCACACGCCGCGGGAGCCGGGACGTCACCCCGCGCCCTTGCGCCGCGCGGCCAGTGCGTGAGGGGGCCATCTTGCGCAGCGCGTTCGTTTGCCGGAGTGCGCAAGCAACCGGGTTCTCACCTCCGGCAAGAGGCGGAGCTGTCGCGTGTGAAACACGGCCGGCTGCCGCACCCCAAAAGTTAGCTGCCATGCCCAGCACACGTGACATCCGCCGGCGTATCAAGTCGGTCAAGAACACGGCCCAGATTACCAAGGCCATGCAGATGGTGGCCTCCTCCAAGATGCGCCGGGCGCAACTGGCGGCCGTGGCCGGCCGTCCCTACGCCACGCTCATGAACGAGGTGCTCGCCGCAGTGACCGAAGGGGCAGGGGATTTCTCGCATCCGCTGATGCAGGTGCGCGAGGGCGGCAAGCGCGCCGTGATCCTGGTCACTACCGACAAGGGCTTGTGCGGGGCACTCAATTCGAATCTGCTGCGCGAGGCGGCCCGCTACGACAAGGACCAGACCGTTTACATCTGCGCGGGGCGCAAGGGAGCGCAGTTCGTTTCGCGCACGCGGCGTCACCTGGCGGCGGAGTTTGGCTACAAGGACAACCCCCAGTTTTCCGAAGCCCGCGCCATCTCGAAGTTCGCTCAGGACCTGTTCCTCAAGGGCGAAGTCAGCGCGGTGGACGTGTTGTTCACCAATTTCATCAACACGCTGACCCAGAAGCCCGAGGTGCGACCATTGCTGCCCATTGGCCAGTTGCGCGCCTTCGAGGTCGGGGTGGAGGGCGAGGGCGGCGGCGGCGAACTCAAAAGATCCGAGACGGAGTATCTCTTCGAGCCCGGCCCGGCGGAAGTGCTCGGCAACCTCTTGCCGCACTACGTCAACTTCCAGGTTTATCAATTCCTCCTCGAGGCCAAGGCGTCCGAGCACAGCGCCCGCATGGTGGCCATGAAGAATGCCACCGACAACGCCAAGCAACTCATCAAGGATCTGACGCTGGAGTATAACAAGCTCCGCCAGGCCAACATCACCAAGGAACTTTTGGAAATCACCACCGCCCAGATGGCGATGGGCTAAGTCACTGCACGCATGAACAAAGGCAAAATCGTTCAAATTATCGGCCCGGTCGTGGACGTCGAGTTTACCGGCCAGCTTCCCGCGATCTTCAACGCCTTGACGGTCGAATATGATCTGCCCGCGCAGGGCCGGACCAAGCTCACGCTCGAAGTGCAGCAGCACCTGGGCGACAATTGGGTGCGCGCCGTGGCCATGAGCACCACCGAGGGCCTCAAGCGCGGCATGGAGGTACTCGACACCGGCCGGCCCATTTGCATGCCCGTGGGCGAAGGCGTCATGGGCCGCGTGTTCAACGTCAACGGCGAAGCCGTGGACGAACAGGGACCGGTGAAGGCCGATAAATACAACCCCATTCATCGTCCGGCGCCTCCGCTGGTGGAACAGTCCACCAGCCCGCAGATTCTCACCACCGGCATCAAGGTCATTGATTTGATCTGCCCCTTCCTCAAGGGCGGCAAGGTTGGCGCCTTCGGCGGCGCTGGCGTGGGCAAGACCGTCGTGATCATGGAGCTCATCAACAACATCGCCAAGTTGCATGGCGGCATCTCCATGTTCGCCGGCGTGGGCGAGCGCACGCGTGAGGGCAACGACCTTTACAACGAAATGATCGAGGCGGGCGTCATCAAGGTGAAGAGGGACGCCAAGGGCCACCCGGTGAAAGGCCCGAACGGCATGCCGATTG
>DATLZF010000238.1:0-5450 GCA_035574135.1 Candidatus Methylomirabilota bacterium | reverse complement strand
GTGCCGGATGGGTCGATCACCGCGCCCAAGCTGGCCCCGGGCGCCGTGGGCAACGCCGCCCTGCAAAACGGGGCGGTCTCCGGCGCCAAGATCGCCGCCGGCCAGGTGGTCAAATCGCTCAATGGATTGTTTGACGCCGTGTCGCTCGTCGCGGGGCCAAACATCACGCTCACGCCCGGCGGCAACTCGATCGAGATCGCCTCGAGCAGCGCCACCGCCTGGCAGCTTACCGGCAATGCAGGCACAGGCCCGGCAAACTTTCTCGGCACCACGGACAATCAGCCGCTGGAACTGCGTGCCAACGGCGCGCGCGGCCTGAAGCTCGAATACGTCAGCCGCACAGGTTCCGGGTTTCCCAGTCTCTTCACCCAGCGCGCCATGAACGTCATTGGCGGCTACTGGGGCAATTCCATCGCCAGCAATGTCATTGGCGCCACCATCGCCGGTGGCGGCGACGAGACGGGGTCGTTCCTGTTTCCGAACTTCTTTCCCAACACGGTCACCGGGGACTTCGGCAGCGTGGGCGGCGGCTACAGCAACACGGCCGGCTACGGCGGCACGGTACCCGGCGGGTACAACAACCGGGCCACGGGCACGGGCAGTTTCGCGGCGGGGCGGCGGGCGAATGCCCAACACGACGGCTCCTTCATGTGGTGCGACGGCACCCTCGATGCATTCACTACCGCGCCCAACCAGTTCGGCGTGGTGGCGCAGGGCGGCGTGCATTTCTGGAACGGATCGGAGGGTGTGAACATCGACCAGTTCAACCTCAATGACGGCGCGGTGGCCTACAGCCTGCGCTTCGGCACGGGCAGCGGCGAGGCCATCGGGTCCAAGCGCACGGCCGGCGGCAACCAGTGGGGCCTCGACTTCTACACCGCCTACGCCAACCGCATGTCCATCGCCAACTGGGGCGGCGTCGGCATCAACACCACCGCGCCCGAACAGCAGTTGGACGTGAACGGCTGGTACATGCAGGTGCGCGGCGCGGGCAACGAGAAAGCCTACCTGGGTGGCGACGGCTTCGGGGCGGACGTGCAAATCGGCAGCTTCAACGCTGATGTGGTCAACGTCGCCGCTTACAACCCCTCCCGCGGTGAGTACATGAACATGTTCGTTCGCTCGCTCACGATCACCGGGGGCGCGGATCTGGCCGAGCCGTTTAAGGTCTCGCAGGAGGAGATTCCTCCCGGTGCCGTCATGATCATCGACGAGGAAAACCCCGGTCATCTGAAGCAGAGCACCCGGGCCTACGACACCCGCGTCGCCGGCGTGGTCAGCGGCGCGGGCGGCGTGCTGCCCGGCATTCAGATGAGCCAGCACGGTGTGCTCGAGGGCACGCAGAACATCGCCCTCACCGGCCGCGTGTATGTGCAGGTGGACGCCAGCTTCGGCGCCGTCAAGCCCGGCGACCTGCTCACCACCAGCGATACGCCCGGGCACGCCATGAGGGTGGCCGATCCCGCCCGCGCGCAGGGTGCCATCCTCGGCAAGGCGATGACCGGCCTGAAGGAAGGCAAGGGTCTCGTGCTCACGCTTGTCACCCTGCAATGACCCGCGCGGAGAAATCTCCCATGAAACCGTTCCTCTCCCTTTTCCTCGGCTTCCTCCTGCCCGGCACCTTGTGCGCCCAACTGGAGTGGCGCATCTCGGTCAAGCTCTTCACCGGCCCGAACGGCGAGCTGCCCACCGATCCGGGCTGGGGCGGCGGCAACATCCGCCAGAGCATCTCGAACAACATCGCCATGGTCAACCGCACGCTCTACGCCACCGGCCGGGGCTACCAGTGGCGGCTGACCGAAATCGTCACGGTGGCGGGCAACACCACCCCGTTGCCGGCCTCGACCAACTCCTGGTTCAACTTGCCGGTCAACGCGGCCACGCAGGATGACCTCGACGGCAAGGCCAAGGCCAACGCGGCGGCCTTCGCCTACCGGACCGACGCGATCAACTTCTACTTCGTGAACTCGACCGTGGGCCCCAACGGCGGCTACTGCGCGTTTCCCAACGAAAATCAGCACGTCATCACGGTGGCCCCCAACTCCTTCTCGGATGTGCTCATTCACGAGGCCGGCCACTTCTTCAGCCTGGCGCATACCTTTGACTCCGGCGGGGCGTGCAACATGGGCGTGCCCCAATCGCTGGGCGACGACGGCATTGCGGACACGGCGCGGGACTACCCGTGCGGCACCCGCGATCAGCTCTCCCAAGGATTATTCGGCGCCAACTACGCGAACCTCACTGCCGGCCAGCAGGCGCAGGTCGATTCCGCCTGGCTCAACATCATGTCTTATCACAGCCCGGGCAGCCTCTTCACCAGCGACCAACTGGACCGCATGACGGACAGCTCGAACGGCGACCGGTTCAACGTGGCCTCGGGGCGGACGCGCTTCGTGGACTTCCGGAACTCTGGCATCTTCCAGTTTGGCAGCAGCGTCTTCCCGTTTGGCTCGGTGGGTGCCGGTGTGAACGGGGCCAACCCGGGCGACATCGTGCTCATCCGCTCCGGCACCTACACCGCGCCGCAAACGATCACCAAGGCCGTCACGCTTCGCGCCACCCGGGGCTGGTCCACGCTCGTGGCCCCCTGAGGCGGCTCCAGAGGAGCGGCCGCTTCGGGCTGCGGTTCAGATCATTGCCGGTTGACGGCCCGGCGCCAGCGGCCCGATAACACGCGGCGTGTTCGCTGTCATCCGCCGCTGGGCCGACTTTGTAAAATTCAGTCATACCGTCTTCGCGCTGCCGTTTGCGCTGGCGGCCATGGCTCTGGCAGCGCGCGATCAACGCGGCTGGCCGGGCTGGCGCACGTTTGGGTTGGTTCTGCTGGCGATGGTCTCGGCCCGCACGTGCGCCATGGCCTTCAACCGAATCGTGGACCGCCGCTTCGACGCCATGAATCCGCGCACGGCCCTGCGCCACCTGCCCCGGGGCTCGGTCAGCCTGGCGGGTGCCTGGACCCTCTGCCTGGCGAGCGGCGCCGGTCTCGTGATTGCCGCCTTCCTGCTCAATCCCCTGTGTTTTTATCTTTCGCCGGTGGCGCTGTTCTTCATCTGCTTCTATTCCCTGACCAAGCGATTCACTCATTTCACACACGTCTGGCTTGGCGTGGCGTTGGCGCTGGCGCCCCTCGGCGCGTGGCTGGCGGTCAAGGGCGAGTTCGCCTGGACACCGCTGCGTCACAGCGCCCTGCTGCCTCTGGTGTTGTCCGTCGCCGTCATCTTCTGGCTCGTGGGCTTCGACATCATCTACGCGCTTCAGGACTATGACTTCGACCGCACGCACGGGTTGCATTCCCTGGTGGTGGCGTGGGGGCCGGCCAACGCGCTCAAGGTGGCGTTCCTCTCCCACTTCATCATGTTTGTGCTCTTGTTTGTCTTCGGATTGCTTTGCCGATTCCGGGTGGCATTCTTCGTCGGTGTCGTCATCATCGGTCTGTGCCTGATGCTCGAACACTGGCTGGCTCAGCGACGCAGCCAGAAATGGGTCAACACAGCCTTTTTCAGAATGAATGCGGTCATCAGCCTCGTCTTCCTCGTGGTTACGCTGGCGGAAATCGTGTTCCCGAACTTTCGCGTGGTCCGATGAATTTCGCCCTCCGCCACAGTCCTCTGCGCGACCTGCATGAAAAGGTCGCCGGCGGTGAGCGTCTTTCCGAAGCCGATGCGCTGCGGCTCTTCGAGTCGCGGGATCTGAATGCCCTCGGCGCCCTGGCGGATTTCGCGCGGCAGCGCAAGGTTGGGAACCGCGCCAGCTACATCGTCAATCGCTACCTCAACTACTCGAACTACTGCATCCTGAGCTGTCAGTTCTGCTCGTTCGCCCGCAAGAAGCGCGACGCCGACGGCTTCGAACTGACCATTGCTCAAATGGTCGAGAAGGCGCGCGAAGCCTTGAAGCTCGGCATTACGGAGCTGCACATTGTCGGTGGACTGCACCCTTCGTTGCCGTTCGGCTACTACACTGACATGCTCAAAGCATTGAGCGCGCTGAGCGGCAGCAACGGCGGACGTGCGCCCGCTCAAACGGATTCACGCGACGCACAGCCCGCGACGCTCGGCGGGGACGGCCAAACCCAACCCACGTCGGCTCCGGCCCGGCTCCATCTGAAATGCTTCACCGCCATCGAAATTCTCCACCTCGCCTGGCTCGCGAAGAAATCCGTCGAGCAAACCCTGATCGAGCTGAAGGAAGCCGGTCTCGACTCCCTCACCGGTGGCGGCGCCGAGATTTTTCGCCCTCAGGTCCGCAGCGCCATCGCCAGGGGCAAGGAATCCGCCGAGGAATGGCTCGACGTCCACCGCATCTGGCACAAACTCGGCGGACGCAGCACCTGCACGATGCTCTTCGGGCATGTGGAATCACTGGCCGACCGCGTGGATCACCTGCGCCAATTGCGTGCGTTGCAGGACGAGACGCACGGATTCGTCGGTTTCGTGCCCCTGCCCTTTCAGCCGGAAAACAACGACATCCCGGTCAAGACGCCGCCCACGGGCTTTGACGCCTTGCGCACCCTCGCCGTCAGCCGCCTTTACCTCGACAACTTCGATCACATCACCGCGTATTGGGTGGGCCTGGGCCTGAAGCTGGCCCAGGTGGCTTTGAGCTATGGCGCGGACGACCTGCACGGCACCATCATCGAAGAACACATCTTCCACATGGCCGGCGCAACCTCGCCGCAACTGCAGACGGAAAGGGACATGGTGAACGCCATCCGCGAAGCCGGCCGCACGCCGGTGCAACGGAATACGTTCTACGAACCGATCAAAGTTTGGGACTCCGCACCGACGGGGACGGAGGCCGAACCGCCACCGACCAAATCCAGGGTGCTGGAAAACAATCTCGCGACGGCGTGAACGCCGCGCCCCTGAGTGCTCGTCGTCTTCCAGCCCGACACGAACTCATCCGCGAAGAGCAGGCCTGTGAACACGGTTCCTTCCGCGGGCTGTGTCGGCATGGGTGACGACGTCGTCGATGCTTGGCTTCTGGATGGAGCGACGGTATCGCGTTCATGCGCCTCCTCGTGCCCGGCGCGCGGGCGCTCTGGATGATGCCGGCCAGCGGCCTTTCGACTTTGGGCCGCGCGCCCGCGAGACAGGCGACGAGCGTGTTGGTTGTCTTGGCACTGATGCCTGCCGGCAGCCCGTCGGCGTACAGGCTGGTGAAGCGCGCGGCGCGGGTTCGGCTTGTCCGGCGGCCCTTCGCAGAGTTCCGGGTGAGGATTGAACTCGATCACACCCCGCCCTTACAGGGCGCGAGTGGGCCTTGCGACGGCAGCCACGCAGCCGGGCGACCGGGTCGCGCAGTGGGTGTTTTGAACACTCGACCTGCCCGGGCGGACTGACGCCGCGATCGGGCGCGCGCTTCGAGTCGGCTGTGTTGGCTTCGCTCGCGTCGGGCTTGTCGGCCCATCCCGACGTCTGGCGCCACGACCCGTTCCCTCAACCCAGGCC
>DATLZF010000237.1:0-3130 GCA_035574135.1 Candidatus Methylomirabilota bacterium | reverse complement strand
AACGGCGAGGTGAACAGGAACGTGTTGATGCCGATTCTCATAGTCGTGATGCGGCGCAAGGCTAAGGGAATGCGAAGACGTGTCAAAACGATTCGCGGCTGCGTGCGCGCTCGAGCCGGCGCGCACCTGGCTTTATCGAGATTCGCGCCTGCCCACGGGCTGCGAGAGCGATGCGCCATGCAGATGGTAAGTTCCGATGCGGCGCTTGAAACCGGCGAGCGCCCTCGTACGGCCAATCTGCGATCTGCGTTTGCTGGCCGTCCCTTGCCATTGCGCCTCGCTGCGCTGACGGGATGGACGAATGCGGGGCAGCCCGGCTAAGGTATCGCACATGTCCGCCCACGAACCAGAACATGACCCGCGTCTGGCATCGGACGATGCCGTGATTGGTCGCGCGGTTCGCCGTTCGTTCTGGACCTTGCTGATCGCGGTGGCGCTGGCGGGCGGGGCGGTTTGGCTGGCGCGGCGTCCCCCGGAGACGGTCTGGCGGGAGACGCCGCTCGCGGCGCCGGAAAGTCCGGTCCACGATGCCGTCGAGATTCCCGAGGTGCGGTTCACCGACGTCGGCCGGGCGGCGGGTCTTGATTTCGTCCACGTCAACGGCGCCTATGGCGACAAGCTCCTGCCGGAGACGATGGGCGGCGGTGTGGCCTTCTTCGATGCCGACACGGATGGCGACGCGGACCTGCTCCTCGTCAATTCATGTCCGTGGCCGTGGCGCGACGAGAGTAAAACGAACCGGCCCACCTTGGGGTTTTATCGCAACGACGGATCCGGCCGCTTCCAGAACGCCACCGCCGGCTCGGGATTGGACGTGAGCCTTTACGGCATGGGCGTGGCCGTGGGGGATTACGACAACGACGGGTGGCCGGATGTGTTCGTCACCGCCGTGGGGCAAAACAAACTCTTTCACAACGAGGGCCAGGGACGGTTTCGCGACGTGACGGCGGCGGCCGGGGTGGGCGGGGGCGTCGAGGAATGGAGCAGCAGCGCGGCGTGGCTGGACTACGACAACGACGGCGATCTCGACCTGTTTGTCTGCAATTACGTGCGCTGGTCCCGTGAGATCGACCACGAGGTGGATTACCGCCTGGTCGGCATTGGCCGCGCCTACGGGCCGCCGATGAACTTTCCCGGCACCTTTCCCTACCTCTATCGCAATGATGGCGGCGGGCGGTTCACCGATGTCTCGGCCGCCAGCGGCATCCAGATCAAGAATCCCGCCACCGGCGTGCCGGCTGCCAAGTCCCTCGGCGTCGCTCCGGTGGACATCGATGGGGACGGGTGGATCGACCTCGTGGTGGCGAACGACACGGTGCAGAACTTCGTCTTTCAGAACCAGCGCAACGGGCGGTTCAAGGAAATCGGCGCCCGCTCCGGCATTGCGTTCGACAGCTACGGGCAGACGCGCGGTGCCATGGGCATCGATGCCGCCCGTTACCGCAACGACGCCGCGCTGGGCATCGCCATCGGCAACTTCGCCAACGAGATGAACGCGCTCTACGTCTCCCAGCCCGACGCGCTGATCTTCACCGACGAGGCCATCAGCGAAGGCGTGGGGCCCGCCAGCCGGCTGCTGCTGAAGTTCGGACTGTTCTTCTTCGACTACGATCTCGACGGCCGGCTGGACATGCTCACCGCCAACGGTCACCTGGAGGAAGACATCAGCAAGGTGCAACAGAGCCAGCATTACCGGCAGCCGGCGCAGTTGTTCTGGAATCGCGGCGCCACCCGCGGGCTGAGCTTCACCGAGGTGCCCCCGGCCAAAGCCGGCCCCGATCTGTTCCAGCCCATCGTCGGCCGGGGCTCGGCTTACGCGGACATCGATGGCGACGGTGACCTTGATGCCGTGTTGACGCAGATCGCCGGGCCGCCATTGCTGTTGCGCAACGATCAGCAACTCGGTCACCACTGGCTGCGGGTGAAACTGGTCGGGACGCGGTCCAACCGCGATGGGATCGGCGCCTGGGTCATTCTCCGCGCCGGCGGGCAGACGCAATCCCGCCAGGTCATGCCGACCAAGAGCTACCTGTCGCAATCCGAATTGCCCGTGACCTTTGGCCTCGGCACGGCGGACCGCGTCGATTCGGCCGAAGTCATCTGGCCGGGCGGGTGGAAACAAAAGTTCACCGTGGCCCGCGTTGACGCCACCATCGTCGTCCGCGAAGAACGCTGACCTCCGCCTGCCGGGGCGACGCGGTTCAGGTGGCGGGAATGAACCGTTGGCCGAGGAGCGCGAGCACGAACAGTCCCACGAAAACCGGCACCAGCCACGGCGCCTGAGGCCCCACCGCCAGCAAATCGACCAGGCAGATGCCCGCCAGCAGCCCCGCGACACTGCGGCCCGGATTCCGGTGTTCGGCCCGGAAAGCCGGCCGCAGGCTGCGCAGCATCCAGACGAGCAGAATCCCTCCCAACAGCAGGCCACCCGGCTGATAAGGCCCGCGATTGACGATGAGCGCCAGCACCAGGGGCGCCGTCAGCAGGAGGCAGGGCCAATGGCGCAGCGGGGTGGGCATGCTCTCGCCCCGGGCGATGTAGCTCAACCCCGCGACATACGCTGCCAGTACGAGGGCACTCCACACACTCAAACCGTTTACGCCATCGTCGCCCGCAGACGCCGCCAGCAAGATCACAAACAACCGGCACGCCGCCATCAGCACGGGCGAGAAGGCGAACATCTTGTGCACGGCGTCATAGACCAGAATGCTCACCGTCAGCAACGCGGCGAAAAGCGCCGGCTTCGTGCCGAGCAGGACCAAGATCAACAATCCCGTTCCCAGCCACCCCAGCCCCAGTTTCCATACCGTCGTCACGCCGATGGCACCGCGGGGGATGGGGCGCTCGGGGCGGTGCTGGGCATCGAACTGCGCGTCGAATGCGTCGTTCAGGTACATGCCGCCCAGGTAGAGAGCCGTCAGACCCAGACCGAGGGCCAGGAAGCGGTCCCAGTCCCCGCCTCCGCCCAGAACCCACCCCGTCAGGCCATTGGACCACACGGTGGGGAGGTTGGAGACCCGGCCGAGGATCAACAACGTCCGCCAGGTCCCGCGAGAAAAGCCGGGGCTCCGAATCATGCGCCGCAAAGAAAGCCGAAAAGCCAGAGTGGAGGCAACGACGGAACGCGCCC
>DATLZF010000236.1:0-2591 GCA_035574135.1 Candidatus Methylomirabilota bacterium | reverse complement strand
GGGCGTGCTCCCCTGTTCCAACCGCATCGTGCCATCGCGGCAGGGTGGCGGGCTGGCCGCCCTTGGCCGAAACGATGCAGAGAGAGACCGGGAGCGCACGCGTCCCGCCGTCGGCCCGACCCCACGGTTGTTTGGCACCATGGAGTGCCGAGACCGGGTGCCCGCGAGTTGGCGGCGCGACGCCGCCAACCACACGCCGGAGGCGTGTGCTCCCCATTCCCAACCGCATCGTGCCATCGCGGCAGGGTGGCGGGCTGGACGGCCCGCACTCCGCAGCGACGGAGGAACGCAAGGGCTGTGGCACATGCGCGGGTGGCCCGGCCCGCAGCGAGGCACGCAGCGCAGGGCCTGCCCTTTCCTCGCCGCGGCCTGAGCGGCCTAAATTCCTTACACCTTTTGGCGGGACACCGGCGGTTGGATTATGGGCGAGCGTTGTTTTGCTTTCGCTTCGACAGGAACAGCCATCCGAGCAAAAGCAAAACTGGAGCTTCAAGCAGAACCAACCCTGCTGCCGTTCCCAAAACATTCCGCCAACCCACCGAGTTCCACGGAATGCCCAGCAGGCTGAAAATGTCGACGAGAATCCCTGCGACAGTGAGTCCGTAAACCACAGCCTGCCAACCCACGACTCCACAAATAATTATGGCCTTTTTGCTCATGGTTGCTGTCAATGTTGTCCGGCAACTCCGGCGAAGAAGCTGGTCCAACCGTTCAAGTTCCAAATGCTCGGGCCAGTCCCAGGTGCAGCCCAATGGTAAATCCAATATTGCGAGACACGCCCCTCGTAATCAGGAAACCTGTTATGCGTTCCATCGAGAACGATTACCCAGCCCGTAGTGTCCCGTTCGAGCGTGTAGGTCACTTCGTAGTCAATGTTCGGAACGAGCGCACCCCAGCCACCTCCCACATTGAACGGATATTCGCCCGAAGCTTTAATTTTGATTTCGGACTTACACGGATTGATGTCCTTGACCTTGATGCTGTGTGAGCGAATGAGGCCGGGCTTGCTCTGCAAGACGAATCCCGAGCCGAGGCCCAGCCAAGTCCTGCGGATGCGATGCGAAGTGCCAGACGTTGTGCTCTCGGTGATTCCAAGCGTCCTGAGTCTGCCTATCTGGCGACTGTCAAACGAGGAGACGATTGTTTTGACTTTGGATGAACCGCCTCCTGGCCCACGTCCACTTGTGGACGTGATCCAGAGAGTCCCGCCAGGTTCATCAATCCAAGTAAGGTCCGTCAGCCCGTTTGCTGTGAGGGTTGGATTGATTGCCGTGCCGAACCAAGTGCTGGCTGCGACTCCCTTGTTTGCGTGGATGAACGCATTGAACTCCAATTGGATTGTCTTGAGGCCAAGGAGATCGGCGCCAGAAAGTGGGTTGTTCAGGCTGAAGTTGTAGAGGTTCGCTCCCCCTTCTTCCTGCAACGGGTCTCTGTTTGGCCACCTTCCCGTGCTCGGATCGTAATAACGGTAGCCGTAGTAGAGCCAGCCCGTCTCGTCGTCCTGATACTTGGTCGAGAAGCGGAAGGGATTCACCAACGCCACCGGGCCGGTGCCCCGCAGCAGTTCGCCAAACGGCCCATACTCGTAACGGGCGGCCTCAGTGCCGTCCGCCGCGCTCACCAGCGCCACCACGTTCCCGTTGCCGTCGTAGCCGTAAAAATAGGTGCCGGCGTTGGCCCCCTGATGGACCGTCATGGCCAGCAACCCGCCCACACCCCCGGCCCCTTGCAGGCTGCCGGAGAGGTCACTGCCCCACACGAAGCTGCGGAGCACCGCGTTGTTCGTGGCGTTGAGTTGAGCGAGGAGGTTCCAGCCGTCGTAGAGGAATTTCTCGCTCTGTTTCGGGCCGCTGGTCCCGGTCGCGTCGTTCCACACTTTCTTGGTGATGCGCCGGCCTTGCCAGTCGTACTCGAAGTCGATGCGGCCCTGTGGTCCGACGGCGGTGTTCGGGGTCAGGCGGACGAGCCGGTTCTCGCCGTCCCAGCTCAGCACCCATTGGCCGTTGGTGGTCAGGTTGCCGTCGGCATCGTAGGTGAAGACTTCCGGCGTTTGCGGGACGAAGAGGTGGCCGGTGTTGGTGGTGGTGAGGTCCGGCCCGCTGCCGTTGGGCAGCACGGCCAGGGTGGTCAGCTCCAGCCACACCGCACCAGTGCGGTTGTTGAAGAACACTTCGCCGCGGAAGTAGTCGCCCTGCCGGCCGGTGGGATAGATGCCGGCCACGCTGTCCGGATACGGCGCGGCCACGCCGCCCTCGGCCAGCACCGTGACGGTGGCCTGACCGTGGGCCGCGCCCAGCACGTCCCGGCTGCCCGGCACCGTGCGGCTGACATACTGGTTCAAGCCGTTGGCCGTGTAGTTTGCCATCCGCAGGTTCGCCCCGAACTGATCGCCACCGCCGGCGGCCGTCTGCCGGTTGCCGATGTCGTCATAGGCATACTCGAACTGCTGACCCGCCACGGGGGTGCCGTCGGCCCGGTATTTTCTGGCCGAGGTCACCTGGCCGAGGGCGTCGTAGGCATAGACCCAATAGCTGCCGTCCTCGCGGGTGACGCGGGTGCGTTGGTGGGCGGCGTTGTATTGATAGCCGTGG
>DATLZF010000235.1:0-2763 GCA_035574135.1 Candidatus Methylomirabilota bacterium | reverse complement strand
GAGCTTCACCACAGGGGGGTCACGATCTACCCAGCCTTTCCCACTCGAAGCAGGCTTTTGCCTTGGTTCGCGAGGACCATTCTGGCTTGATGGGTGGCATTACCAATGAACCCGACGATTTCATCCAACCTTGCCTCCGTCCTGCCGGAAGCGGCGGCGCTCTCGGCCACGCGGAAGGCCCGTCTGCCTTGGTATTGCTACGCGGTCGCCCTCGGCGCCACGAGCATCCTGATCGGGATAGTGTGGGACATCTCGTGGCACTCGACCATTGGTCGGGACACATTCTGGACGCCGGCGCACATGGCCATTCACCTGGGTGGGATTTTGGGCGGACTGAGTTGCGGGTGGCTGGTATTGAGGGCGACGGTCGGTCCGGATTCCGCGGAACGGGCGGCGTCCGTCCGACTATGGGGATTCCGGGGACCGTTGGGTGCCTGGGTGACGATCTGGGGCGCGCTGGCCATGCTAACGTCGGCACCGTTCGACAACTGGTGGCACGAGGCCTACGGGTTGGATGTCGAAATTCTCAGTCCACCGCATTCCGTTCTGGCGGCCGGGATGTATCTCTTGGTGGCCGGGGCGCTGTTGCTGCTGTTGAGCGAACAAAACCGTTCGCCTGCCCCGGCTGGCGCGGTGCCGGGCAGTCGGCTGTTTCTCTATATCGGCGGCATCATGCTGTGCATGTGCAGCATCATGGTGACGGAACGAAGTCTGGCCCATCAGCAGCACGCGGCCCTGTTCTACAAGATCTCCGCCGCACAGTATCCGTTGCTGCTGGTCGGGCTGGCGCGGGCTTCGAAGCTCCGCTGGCCGGCCACCACGGTCGCGCTGGTCTATACGGGGCTGACGTGCGCTGCGGTCTGGATTCTGCCGTTGTTTCCCGCCACACCGAAGCTGGCGCCGATTTACAACCCAGTGACGCACATGGTGCCGCCCCAGTTCCCGCACCTGTTGGTGGTGCCGGCCCTGGCCATTGACCTGTGGTTTCGCTGGCTCGGCCGTGGCCACGGCGCGGGCCGCGACTGGTTGTTGGTCGTACTCATCGCCCTGAGCTTCGTGGGGCTTTTCATTCTTGCCCAATGGCACTTTGCGAAGTTCCTGATTTCTCCCGCGGCGGAAAACTGGTTTTTCGCCGGCAACGGCTTCTGGCCCTTCTACAACTCGCGCGGTGATCACTGGCATCGCTTCTGGCGGGTGACGGAAGATCCCCTTTCCGCGCAAGCCGTCGGCATCACGGTGGCGCTGGCGCTCGTGTCCACCCGGCTGGGGCTCTGGTGGGGGAACTGGATGGCGCGGGTGCGTCGATGAAGCGGGTTCTCTTTTCCAGCGTCGTCTGGTTCCTCTCCCTGCTGAATGGAGTGGCCCACGTCGGCAGTCCCAATGTGATTTTCGAAGGGGCCGCCGGGCCGTATCCGGTGCGGGTGATCGTCAGACCACCCGGCGTCGTGCCCGGCCTGGCCGAGATCACCGTGCGGGCGCTGACCAACGGCGTGAGCGAGGTCCGCGTGCTCCCGGTGCACGCGCGCGCGGGAACGGAGGGCGCGCCACCGCCGGACGTGGCGAAGCCCGTCCCGGGCGAAACGAATCTGTTCACCGCCGAACTGTGGCTGATGGTGGGCGGTGCCTACAGCGTGAACGTCGAGGTGGAGGGCGGGGCGGGGCGGGGCGCGATCATGGTTCCCGTGAATTCCATCGCCACCCGGCGGCTGACCTTGTCGCCCGCCTTGGGAACCTTGCTGGCGGCGTTGGGAGTGCTCCTCTTCGCGCTGCTCATTTCCATTGTTGGCGCGGCCATTCGCGAAAGCGTGCTGCCCCCCGGCGAGTCCCCATCCCGGCGGCGGATGTGGTTCGCCCGCGGCGCCGTGGCGCTGGCAGCGGTGTTCCTCGGCACGGCGCTGGCGGGTGGGAAACGCTGGTGGGATGCGGAGGATGCCAACTACCGCAACAACCGGCTGTTCAAGCCCGCCCGCATCGATGCCTCGGTGGAAGGCACGGGAGCGGATCGGGCGCTGATCCTTGGGATTCGGGATGAAAACCGCGGCAACCTGGGCTGGACACCGCTGGTTCCCGACCACGGCAAGTTGATGCATGCGTTCCTGGTGCGCGAACCGGGGCTGGACGCCTTCGCGCATCTGCACCCCCGGCGCCGGAGCGAGAAGGTGTTCGAGACCGGGTGGCCGCCATTGCCCGCCGGTTCCTATCGCATTTACGCGGACGTCACACACGAAAACGGCTTGTCCAAGACGTTGATCGGCTCCATCGACCTTCCCGAAGCGCCGGCCTCACGCCGGCTCGACGCGGACGACTCGTGGCGGACCAGTCCCCCGCTGACGCCTTCGGCGCCGGGTCCTCCGGGCGGAACCGTCGTCACCGCCTTGACCGAAGACCTCGCGATGCGCTGGGAACGCCCGGATCGCCTGGAGACGGGACGCGAAGTCAGTTTGCGGTTTGTCGTCCTGGACGCGGAGGGCAAGGCGGTCCGCCTCGAACCGTACATGGGGATGGTGAGCCACGCCATCATCCGGCGGGAAGACGGGGCCGTGTTCACGCACCTGCACCCGGCGGGCAGTCTTTCCATCGCCGCGCAGCAGGTCTTTGAGATTCGGCGTCAGGGCCGGGATGGCCAACGCATCACCGCCGAGCTGATGGAAAAGATGTGTCGGCTGCCGCCGCCGAGTGAGCGGGAGGGGTCGTTTTCGTTTCCCTATGAGTTTCCGCAACCGGGGCGGTATCGGATCTGGGTGCAGGTGAAAATCTCGAGCC
>DATLZF010000234.1:0-2763 GCA_035574135.1 Candidatus Methylomirabilota bacterium | reverse complement strand
TGCCCGCTAAAGTGCTCGACAGTTTCGCGCTCCTCGCCTACTTCCGCGACGAACCGGGCGCGGAAGCGATGGAAAACCTGCTCGTCACCGCCGGTAAAAAGGACAACCCGCTGCACATGACCGACGTGAACTACGCCGAGGTCGAATACTCCATTGTGAAGAAAGACGGCGCGGAAGCATGGGGGGAAGCCGCGAAGATCCTGCAAGGTCTGCCGATTGACTTCCATTCCACCAGCCGCGCGCTGGCCGACACCGCCGCCGATCTCAAAGCCCGGTTCAAAATCAGCCTGGCCGACGCCTTCGCCGCCGCGCTGGCGAAGGAAAAGAAAGCCGACCTCGTCACCGGCGACCCCGACTTCAAACCGCTGGAAAAGGAAATCAAAATTCACTGGCTGAAATGACTCGGAATGCTCGAATGTGTTCCACTCCATGGAACTGAAGGAACAACCACTCGCCACCACGCTGGCTCGAAGACTGGGCGACGTTCCGCACGTCTCGGGGTTGCTTCGCCGCATCGCGCGCATCAGCGGCGCGGACGACCGCGTGACCAACTGGTTGCTCAAGGTGGCGGTCCAGCGCGGCGCGCGTCATTACCAGCGGGCCTTTGATCCCGCGCTGCCGCCGGATGCACCCGCGATCACCGACGAGGAAATCGGCATCGCGCTCTGCCTCGGCGAACAGCCGTATGACCTCGACCGGCTTCGCGCGGCCGCGCAACTCCTGACCTCTGCCGCCTGGCGGTGCAGGAACGCTGCGAACCGGTGCTGCTGCACATTGCGAACCTGGCCGAACGATTCGTGCCGGCACTGCATCCGTGGGCCTATCTCCGCCAGCACCTGCCCGCGCGCGCCGTGCCGCGCACCGACGCCCTGCCACATTGGAGTCGGCTGGTGAGCCACACCGGCGTCAGCGCCCACGGCGGCCCGCCGCGCACTGACTGGCTTTGCCGCGATGAATAACCCTCGGCGCATCCTGCAAACCCTCGACCGCCACCTGACTGCCCCGGCGGAGTTGACCATTTTTGGTCGGGCGGCGCTTGCCCTGGGCTACGCGGACAGCCCGGCGACGTTTGCCACCACTCAGGATGTGGATGCGATCCTGCCGCTCTCGTGGCTGGCCGCCGCGGACGCAAACCTGGATTTCTGGCAGGCCCAACAGCGAACCAACGCCGAGCTTGAACCACAGGGGCTTTACATCACTCATCTGTTCCGCGAGGTGGAAATCATCCTCACGCCCGACTGGCTGGCCCACCGCGTTCTGCTGCCGCTCGACCTCGATGCCGGCGAACTGGCCGAGGAGGAGTTGTATCCGAGCGACGCGGCGTGGAGCGGCATTTACGACCGGTTGCATACGCGCAAGCCGGACGAAATCGAGCGGCGGCTGGCGCTGGCGTTTGCGCATGGCGATGGCTTCGCGGAGTGAATGAATTGCCGCCAGAGAACGCAAGGAACGCAGAGGTGAAGGCGACACCTCCCCCTCGGCGCATTCGAGATGAGTTTGTGTGCCGCACCTCATCCGGCCTCCGGCCACCTCCTCCCCAGAGTGGAGAAGGAAATCTCCCCGACCGAGGCGGAGAGGGAGAAGCAATTGTGCGTTCTCTGTGTTCTTTTGCGGCTGATTGGTTTTCGTGTGGTTCGTGTGTTTGGCGGTTGAAAACAAATGCCTGACGTGTTCACCCAGCGGAAGCGGTCGGCGGTGATGGCGCGGATTCGGTCGCGCGGCAATCGCGACACGGAACTGGCGCTGGCGCGGCTGCTGCGCGCGCACGGCATCACCGGCTGGAGGAGACACCTGGAAATCCGAAGTCCGAAATCCGAAATCCGAAGGCTCAGAGTGAAACCCGATTTCGTTTTCCGGCGCGAGCGGCTGGCGATCTTCGTGGACGGGTGCTTTTGGCACGGCTGCCCACAGCACGCGACCTGGCCCGCGAACCGCGCGGCTTGGTGGCGGAGAAAAATCGAGGGCAATCAAGCGCGCGACCGGCTGGTGAATCGCGCCTTGCGCCGGGCAGGCTGGCGGGTGTTGCGCCTGTGGGAACATGAACTGGCGCGGAAGAATCGGAAGCGGTTGCTGCGACGAGTGGAGCGGGCACTGAACCGGGTTTGAGCCGCGTCACCCCGGCTGCTACAGCACGCGGGTTCGCATTGCCGATTCAGCGAATCACATTTTACGCATCACGCTTTCGCAAACGTCTCCGCCAGCGCCACGGCTTTGAGCATCGCCTTGCTTTTGTTCACCGTTTCCTGAAATTGCGCTTCCGGTTCGGAGTCGTTCGCCCCGTCCCGATGCATCGAGATTGGCACTCAGGCTTTGCTCACCTTGAGTAGTGCCCGTTTGACGAATCGCGTTTCGGGTTTCAAACTCACGCGCCAGATGAAACGCCCCGCGCCCGACCCGGAAGACTGGTTCGCCGCGCCCGAAGCTCCCTTCGAGCTTTGGATGACACTGGATTATCCGCATGGCTCGATCGAACTGGAGTGGATTCACGCCGCGTCCGGCGTGCCGGAAACCAAGATGCGCGTGCGGTTGACCAACAGCGACGAGCTTGCCTGGGAATGGGAGCACACACAACAACTGGCCTGGCGCTGCCGCGTTCACGGGCAAGCCGTTCGCGGGCGGCTCGATCACTTGCGCAAGATGTTCCCGTCGGGGGACGCGCTGCTGCCGGGCATGATTCCGGTGATCGAGTCCGGCGCGAAACCCAAAGCTGGCGGGTATCAGGCGCTGGACCTGCCACTGGGCCTTTCTCCGTGGCGCTGGCTT
>DATLZF010000233.1:0-4961 GCA_035574135.1 Candidatus Methylomirabilota bacterium | reverse complement strand
CCGGGCAATACCCCGGCGGGTTATCTGGATGGGATGCTGGTGGTGAGCCCGATTTCTCAGTTCGTCAAAGGGGTGCTGCTCGTGCTGACCCTGTGCACGGCGCTCGTTTCGCTCGAAACGAAATTTACCGAGCACCCGGGCGAATACTTCGCGCTGCTGTTGCTGGCCACCGTCGGGATGCTGTTCCTCGTCAGCACGGAAAACACGTTGCTCATCTTCGTCTCGCTCGAACTGGTCAGTCTATGCCTCTACGTGATGACGGCCTTCAACAAGCAGAACGCTCGGTCGGCCGAGGCGGCGTTGAAGTACTTCCTCATCGGGGGCGTGAGCGCGGCGTTCCTGCTGTTTGGCCTGAGCCTCGCGTATGGCCTGACCGCCGAACTGAACCTGGCGAAGATGGCCGCGAAGCTTGCGGGTGCGCCGCCTGATCCGTTGCTGCTGGTGGCGCTGTTGATGATCCTGGCTGGCTTCGGCTTCAAGGTTGCCGCAGTGCCGTTTCATTGGTGGGCGCCGGACGCTTACCAGGGCGCGCCCACGCCCAGCGCGGCCTTGATTGCGAGCGGGTCCAAGGTGGCCAGCTTTTTCATTCTGGCGAAAGTCATGATGGTCGGCTTTGCCGGTGCCGAAGGCAGCGGTGCCTGGCGCGGGTTCGCGCAAGGCTGGGTGCCGGTGCTCGCGTTGCTGGCGGCGCTCTCGGTGGTGATGGGCAACATCGCGGCCATCGCGCAAAGCAGCGTGAAACGCTTGCTCGCTTATTCCGCAGTCGCGCATGCGGGTTACGCGCTGGTGGGCGTGCTCGCGAACCAGAAGGCCGATGGATTCGCCGCCGTGCTGTATTACGCGACGACGTATGCGCTGACCGCCGTGGGTGCCTTTGCAGTGGTGGCGGTGGTGCAGGGAAGAACCGGGGACGACCGGCTGGCCACCTTCGCGGGCCTCAGCCGGCGCTCGCCGGTGCTGGCGGCTTGTCTGATGGTTTTCATGCTGTCCCTTGCGGGCATCCCGCCGCTGGCCGGGTTTTTCGGGAAGGTTTACCTCTTCAAGGCGGGCCTGTTCGTGAAGGGCGGCGGTGCGGCCAGCCTTGGCCTGCTCTGGCTGGTCATTCTGGCCATCGCCATGAGCGCGGTATCGCTCTACTATTACCTGCAAGTGCTCAAACAAGCTTTCGTGGCCGACGCACCAGCGGACGCGCCGGAGTTGCCGGTGTCGAGGGTGACAGTCCTGATGTTGGTGTTGCTGGCGGGTGCCGTCCTGCTGCTCGGTCTGTTTCCGAACTGGTTGGTCAAGCCGCTCCTCGCCGCGCTGGTGGGCGGTTGAGCAGAGGCTTTTCGAGGGAGATCTGTGTTGTTTGAGCCCGGGGCCGGATTCGTCGCTCGACCGTTGCGCTCCGTGGTGGGCCGATGATCGGCGCCTTCCGCAGCCGTGCCGGATGAGAGTGCCGGCTGGCGCGGCCGGCGGGGTGGAGACGTTGCGGTGCCGGTCCCAGCGGTCGCCAACGCCGTGGAGAGCTTCGGGAGGGGGATCGGGCTCCTTCTGTCGCCTTGGCGGGTCGGGCCGGGGCTGGGGGAGCATCAGGTGCGTCCGGTCAGCGGTGGTTTCCAATGGGCCAGCACCGTCCGCGCTCGCGGATCGCCGAGGATCTGGTCCAGACGATGAGGCTCGGGCAACCACGGAAAGGGCTGCACTCGGCGGGCGCCGAGGCAGTCGGCCAAGTATCGGTGGTTGAGGCGATGAACCATTGCCGAGCGCTTTGGTTCCATCAGCACCACCCGGGTCTGGTGCCGCGTCGGCGAGGGCAGGGCGGCCAGCGCCATCAGGATCTGGTTGATCGTGCCCAGCCGGTTCGGGCAGATGATGACAGGCTGGGCGCGGAGGGCGAGGATTAGCTCCAGCGCCGTGAATCCCTCCCCCAGAGGGCTCAGCAGGCCGCCAGCGCCTTCGACGACGAGGATATCGTTGTCGGTTTGAAGCTGGCGCAAGTGCCGGAGGACCGAGGCGAGAGGGACTCGCCGGCCTTCGCGCCGGGCCGCCAGGAGCGGGGCCAGCGGCGCTCGAAAGTGCCAGGGATTCACCGTGTCGAGCGACAGCCGCTGCCCGAGCGCCTCCTGCAGGCGTCGGGCGTCGTCGCGTCCGCCGGAGCAAAGCGGCTTGCTGGCGGCGACGTTGGTGCCGGCCTGGCGGAGAAAGGCCACCAGTGCGGCCGAGAAAACGGTCTTGCCGACGCCGGTGTCGGTGCCGGTAACGAACACCGTGCGTGGATTCATGGCGAGGCTTGCAGCGACGCCAGCACGTCGGGATCCCGCACGTCCACCCAGCGGCCGGCGATGGGCACGCCGGCCAGGCGGTGGCCGGATTGGACCATGGCGTTGAGGGCGTCCGTCAGTTCGTATTCGCCCCGGGGCGATTTTTCGAGGCGGGCCAGGAAGGCGAAGACGAGGGGCTTGAAGATGTAGATGCCGGCGTTGTACCAGGCGGTCTGGCCGGGCTTGAGCCAGCCGTCGCGGCGCAATTCATCCAGTTGGGCCGGGGTGGGCTTTTCGACCAGGCGTGTGAGACAGAACTGGTCGTCGAAGAAGTTGAGCCCGCCCTTGGTCACGTCTTCGCTGCCGGTCACCGTTACGATGCCGTCGATCCCTCCCTGGCCGAATCGTTCGAGCATCTGCCGGTACGTCTCCGGTTTCACCAGGATGTCCCCATAGGTCAGCAGAAAATCATCGGACCCGACGAATTCGCGGGCCAGTTCCGGAGCGCGACCGGTCCCGTCCTGCACCCACTGTCGGCCGAAGGCGATGCGGGCACCCCAGCGGCGGCCATCACCGAAGTAATCCTCGATGACCTCGGCCCGATGCCCGGTGACGATGAATACCTCGCGGATGCCGGCTTCGATGATGCCCAGGAGAATGTGTTCCAAGATGGGCCGGCCCTGCACGCGGAGCATGGGTTTCGGGGTATCGTGGGTCAGTTCCCCCATGCGAGTGCCTTTGCCGGCGGCGAGTATGACTGCTTTCACGGTGCGTGGCGCGGTGTTGCGCGGCGGAGGACTAGCAGATTGGAAGCTTGATCGCAACGGCGCGCTGAGATGGATCCCCGTAGGCGGACCACGCCGCGGGGCGAGGGCGTCGGAGCCAGGTCTGGGCGGGAATGCGGAGGCGAACGCGATCCCTTGTCGCCGCCCCAGCCAGTTTTTGCTTTCCGAGCCACCGGCATTTTCGCAGGTTTGTGCCTGTGATTGTTGACGCACGCGCAAGCCGGCGGCGTTTTCTCCGGCATTCGGCGCTGGCTTTGACCGGAATGGCGATGGGATCGTCAGCCCGGGCTGCCGAGGCCCGAAAACCGCGCAGTTATCTTGCGACCCCGCCTCGTATGAAGCTTGGCTTGGTGACCTACAACCTGGCCAAAGATTGGGACGTGGGGACGATTGTGAAGAACTGCGCCGCGGCCGGTTTCGCTGGGGTGGAGTTGCGCACCACTCATGCGCATGGGGTCGAGGTATCGCTTTCCAAGGCGGAACGCGCGGCGGTGGGCCGACGGTTTCGCGACGGGGGCATCGAACTGATGGGGTTGGGCAGCGCCTTCGATTATCACACCCCAGACCCGGACAAGCTGAAGCGGGACATGGCCGCCACCCGCGACTACATCGTGCTCGCGCACGACGTGGGAGCGGGCGGCATCAAGGTCCGGCCGAACGGTCTGCCCCGCGAGGTGCCAGTGGAAAGGACGATCGAGCAAATCGGGCGCTGTCTGCGGGAACTGGGAGAGTTCGGAGACCAGTATGGAGTGGCAATCCGGCTCGAGGTCCACGGCGCGGGCACTTCCTTGCTGCCGAACATCCGGCGGATTCTGGACGTGGCCGATCACAAAAATGTGGGCGTGTGCTGGAATTCCAACCCCACGGACTTGGAGGGCGCCGGGTTCGACCACAACTTTGATCTGGTGAAGCACCGAATCTTCACCGTGCACCTGCGCGACCTTTATCTGGAGGACTACCCCTTCCGACGGTTGCTTGCGCGCCTGAACGAGGCGGGATTTACCGGCTATTGCCTGGCGGAGATTCCACCCAGCGACGATCCCGTGCGGGTGATGAAGTATTTTCGCGGGCTCTGGCTCGCCTATCAGAACCTGCTGTAAAACCACGGATAACCGGGCCCCGGCTTTTTGATTGTCCGCGGACGCAATTGCAGTAAGCTGACAACGTTCACGTAGAGCCGGCGCAGCGGTTAGATCTCCACAGATGCCAAAACGCCATGCGGAGTGACACGGAAGTTGCACGCCTGATCGATCAAGGGCTTTCCACCCCTAACCTGACGGCCATCCTCGGCCAATGCCTGGTCGCGGGCGTCATGACGCTGAATCCCGAGGGGAGAATCACCTCCGCGACTCCCGAAATCGAGACGTGGACCGGCCTCCAGGCCGATCAACTCATCGGCCAGGGGATTGCGGTGCTGCCTGGTCCTTTGCGCAACGAGCTGGAGGACTTTTGCCGGGCCGGGAGTGCGGCGGTCCGGAAGACGATCGAGATCGAAGTGCCCGGCCGCCGGGCGCGGGTTTTTCAGATGATGGCACTGCGTCCCACCGCGTGCGCGCCGGGCGTGACACCGCCGTGCACGGTCGTCCTGAATGACATCACCGCCGTGGAGACGCTGGAAACCGGCTTGGAATTGCTCGAGAAGCTGGCCAGCATCGCCACGTTGTCCGCCAGCATGGCGCACGAAATCAAGAATGCCATGGTCACCGTCAAGACCTTCGCCGACGTCCTGCTGAAAAAGAGTCAGGACGCCGAGCTGGCGGGACTGGCGGCCCGTGAGATCAAGCGCATCGATTCGATCGTCAGTCAGATCATGCGCTTCTCGGGACCGGCCAAACCGACCTTTGCCGCCGTCTCCGTGCATCAGCTCGTCGATCAGGCCCTGGGCATCGTCAAGCGTCCTCTTGAGGCCAAGCAAATCCGGCTGGTGAAGCTG
>DATLZF010000232.1:0-4779 GCA_035574135.1 Candidatus Methylomirabilota bacterium | reverse complement strand
GCCGGTGCCGGGACGAACGGAGTGTCGAACACCCACCAAGCCAGGGCCCAGCCCGCCGCCAGCGCGAGCACCGCGCCGGTGGCCGCCGCCAACAGCCCCAGGGCGAGATACTCGACGAGCAGGATGCGCGTGATCTGCCCCCGGGCGGCGCCCAGCGTGCGCAGCAGCACGCTCTCGCGCAGTCGTTGGAAACGCCCGGTCAGGATCGCGCCGCTCATCACGATCAGGCCGGTCACCACGATGAACAGGGTCATGAAGCGGACAACGAAGGACACCTGATCGAGCAGGGCGTTCACGGTCTGCAGGATGAGCGTCACGTCGATGGCCGACACCGTGGGGAACTGGCGGAGCACCTCGCGTTGCAATCCGGCCGAATCGGCCGGTGACTCCGTGCGGGTGACCATGACGTGGAACGCCGGAGCGTCCTCGAGCACTCCCACCGGGAAGACCATGAAGAAGTTCGGCTGCACCCGGCGCCAGTCCACCTCGCGCAGGCTCGCCACGCGCGCTCGCAGCGGCAACCCCTGCACGTCGAACTCGATTTCATCGCCAAGATCGACGTGCAGATCCCGGGCGATGCCTGTTTCCAACGAAACCGGCACCGGATCGTTCGCGGCTCTGCCGGCCGGCAGGTGGCCGATCCAGACCCCGCCGGCCAGTTTTTCGGCGTCCGCCAGTTGATCGCGATAGGTGCAGCGGTATTCGCGCCGCAGCACCCAGCGGGGAATCCCGTTCGTCCGGACCGCCAGCAACTCCTCGACCGGCCTGCCTTTGATGGAGTTCAATCGCATCGTCACGATGGGCGCCTCACCCAGGAGGGGCAGACCGCGTGATTGCAGCAGCGCGCGCACGGCCTCGCGCTGGTCCGGTTGGATGTCGAACAGGATGGTGTTCGCGCCGCCGCCTTCCCGGGAGGAGCCGATCTGGCCCAGCAACATGTCGCGCGTGAGGTGGCTCGTCAGCAGGATGAACGTGCCGAGTCCGATGGCCAGCATGAGGGTCTGCGTGCGGTTGTTGGGGCGGTGGAGATTCGCCAATCCCTGCCGCACCACGTACGGCAGCCGCGCGGGGATCAGCCGCCGCAGCGTGGTGGTCAAAAGCTTCGCCACCCCCGACAGCAGCACCAGGGCGACGCCCAATCCGGCGGCGAAGCCCAGCCCCTCCCGCCAGCGCCGCGTGTGCGCCACGGCGAACAGAACCACCGCCGCGGTCATGGCCGCGTAAGTGATCCACACCCACGGATCGCGCCCGGGGCTTTCGGGTGGGGTGAAGGAGGCGCGAATGGTCGCCAGCGGCGACACCCGGCGCACGGCCAGCAGCGGCAGGAGGGCAAACAGGAGGCAGATGGCGAACCCGGTGAGCATCGCCTCCAGCGCGGCGCCCCACTGGAGGGAAAACGTCAGGTCGATGGGAATGAAATCCTTAACTACACGGGGCAGGATGGCCTGGGTGGCCAGCCCCAGGGCGCCGCCGGCCAGTGCGCCGGCCAGACCCACCGCCAACCCCTGGGCCAGATAGATGGCAAACGCCTGGGGCACGCCGGCCCCCAGGCAGCGCAAGATGGCCACCGTATCGAGCTTCTGCTTCACGTGCACGTGGATCGCGCTGGCCACGCCCACGCCACCCAGAAGCAGAGCCACGAAGCCCGCGAGGTTGAGGAAATGGCGGAGGTTGTCCAGCGAACGACCGAATTCGCGTTTGCGCTTCTCCACCGTGGTGTGAGCCAGGCGCTGCTCGTCCAGCCGCGGCCGGATGGCGGCCACGAGTTTCTCCACGTCCGTGCCGTCCGGAAAACGGAAGAAGACACGATACTGCGCCAGGCTGCCCTCGCGCAGCAGGCCTGTGCGGTCCAGATCCGACATGGCAATGAAGACCCGCGGCGCGATGGTGGCGAAGAGCACCGTCTCCCCCGGCACCTTCCGCAGGATGCCCGCAACCCGCGTTTCGAGCTGGCCCAGCTTCACGACGTCGCCCACCCCGGCCTGGTACTGGATCAACAGGCTCTCCTCCACCAGCGCGCCGGTGCCGCGGCGGAAGTCCGAGGCGGCTGACTCGGGCACCGTCTCCAGGCGCCCGTGGAATGGAAACCCGCCGGCCAGCGCTCGCACTTGCACGAGGCGGCTGCCGCCATTGGTGCCGGGGAAAGACACCATCGAGGGCAGAGTGATCTGTCGCGACTGCTCGCCGCCGAGTTCGCGAAACAGTTCCTCGTCCGCCGCGGTGAACTCCTGTCGTGAACTGATGACGAGGTCGGCGCCGAGCAACGTCTTGGCCTGTTCGTTCACCGTTTCGTCGAGCGCGGCGCCGAACGAGCCGATGGCCACCAGTGCGGCAATGCCGAGGACGATGGACGTGGAGTAAAGCAGCAGGCGACGGCGGCTGGCCCGGCTGTCCCGCCAGGCCATGCGCCAGGTCCACCGGCTGCACAGGGCCGCCATCACGCCACCATCGCCCCTCCCCGCAGGCGGATGATGCGCCGGGCGCGTTGGGCCAGTTCCACATCGTGGGTGACCAGCACCAAAGCGGTTCCCGCGGCGGCGTTCAACTCGAACAACGCCTCAATGATCCGGTGGCCGGTCTCGGCGTCCAGGTTGCCCGTCGGTTCGTCGGCGAAGAGGATCCTGGGCCGGTTGATGAAGGCGCGGGCCAGGGCCACCCGCTGCTGTTCTCCGCCGGAAAGCTGGGCGGGATAATGCCCGGCGCGGTCGCCGAGACCGACCTGCCGCAAGAGCGCGATGGCACGGTCGGCCGCCGCACCGTCGCCGCGCAGTTCCAGCGGCACCATCACGTTCTCGAGTGCGGTCAGGGTGGGGATGAGCTGGAAGTTTTGGAAGACGAAGCCGACGCAGTCGGCGCGCAAACGGGCGCGTCCCTCTTCATCCAGCGCGCCGAGGCGCACGCCATTGAGCCGCACTTCGCCGGAGGTGGGCTGGTCCAGCCCCGCGCAGAGCCCCAGCAGGGTGGTTTTCCCGCTGCCCGAGGGGCCGACAATGGCACAGGTGTCCCCGGCTTCGACCGTGAAGGTGACGTCGCGCAGGACCGTGAGAGGAGCGCCCGGGGCACTCGGATAACTCTTGGTCAACGCCTGAACATCGAGCATGGCCGCGGGTTGCACCGCGCTTTCATTTCATGGGACTGGCTGGCGGTCAAATTGGATCGCGGCCGGAAGTGCACCGGCCCGGACCGTTGCCGGGACCATGCTATTCAAGTTTGACCCGCCCTTGTCCCGTCCCGACGGCCCCCGGGCGTTGGGCGCGACTCCACGCTTGGAACACGCCCGCCGCGTTTCTATCTTCGGTTTCGTCATGCCGACTGCGCGACCGCGGATCCACTCCCTGGCGCTGGAGACCCCGGTGACGGCGTTGGCCGGGGTCGGGCCGGATCGCGCCGCGCAACTGGCGCGGCTGGGGATCCGGTCGCTCCAGGATCTGCTCCTGCACCGGCCCCGGCGTTACGAGGATCGTCGTCACGTGCATACGATTGCCTCCTTGGTCGCGGGGGAACCAGCCACGGTGCGCGGCCGCATCGTCACCCTTGGCGTCAAGACGTACCGCAAGGCCAGCCGCTCGGTCTTCGAGTTCATTCTCGAGGACGGCTCGGCGCGCCTGCATTGCCGCTGGTGGAACCAGCCCTACCTGGAGAAGTACTTTGCGACGGGCGATGACGTCATGGTGTATGGAAAGCCGGTTTCGCTGAAGCCGCGGATCATGGATCATCCGGAGGCCGAGGTGATCGAGGCCGGCGAGGAGGTCTCCATTCATCTGGACCGGATCGTGCCGATTTACCCGCTGACGGAGGGATTGCCCCAGCGCTGGCTTCGCGGGTTGGTGTGGCGGGCGCTGGCGCTGTGCGAGGCAGGGATACGAGAACCGTGGCCACAGTCGAAGATCGCGAGCCTCCCCGGCCGGGCTCAGGCCGTGCGTCAGTTGCACTTTCCGGAGGAGATGGCCGACGCCGAGCGCGCGCGCCAACGATTGGCGCTGGATGAATTCATCGAGCTGCAGCTTGGCATTCAACGCCGCCGCCGCCATCTCGAAGCACACGCGCGGGCCCTGCCGTGTGCCGGCGACAACCATCTGATCCGCCCCTTTCTTCGGGGACTGCCGTTTGCGCTGACGGCGGCCCAGACGCGCGTGCTGCGGGAGATTCGCGCCGACCTGGGCGGCCGGCATCCGATGCGCCGTCTGCTGCAAGGGGACGTGGGAGCCGGCAAGACGCTGGTGGCGGCCTGCGCCGCGCTCATGGCCATCGAGTCGGGCTACTGCGTGGCCCTGATGGCGCCCACGGAAATTCTCGCCGCGCAACATCACCGCAACTTCGCGCGGTGGTTTGCGCCATTGCAGGTTCCCGTGGAACTGCGTACGGGCAGCCGCCGTGTCCGGGCTGGCGCCCCGTCCTCAGCGGGGCTTGTGATCGGTACGCACGCACTGATCGATGATGCCGTGGCGTTCGACCGGCTGGGATTGGTGATCATCGACGAGCAGCACAAATTCGGCGTGGCCCAGCGCGAGCGGCTGGTGCGCAAGGGCACGTATCCCCACCTGCTGGTGATGACGGCCACGCCCATCCCGCGGACCCTGGCGTTGACGCTCTATGGTGACCTGGACGTGTCCGTGCTCGATCAACTGCCGGCGGCACGGGGGCGGCTCAAGACCTTTGTGCGGGACGCGGCCGCGCTGCCCAGGGTGATCGAGTTCGTTCGGCAGAAGCTGGCGGAGGGCCGGCAGGGCTATGTCGTTTATCCGCGCGTGGAGGATTCCGGTGAAACCGGCCCGGCGG
>DATLZF010000231.1:0-3904 GCA_035574135.1 Candidatus Methylomirabilota bacterium | reverse complement strand
GGGGCGGAGGCGTTGAAGCTGGCGCCCGCGTAAATCGTGCCCACGACAACCAGGCCCCTGGCCTCGATCCGGATGATGCTGGTGTCCGCCGAAGAATAAATCTGCGCGTCATAGCCGAGGACGACGTTGCCGCCGACGTTGAACTGCACGTAAGCGTCGGCTTGGAGAACGGTGGCGGTGGGAGCGCTGAAGCCGGCCTCTGGCATGGTGTTGCCCAGCCGCACGTCGCCCGCCGCCTCGACGATCAGGTGCTGGCCGGGGTTGTTGATGATCAGCCGGATGTTGCTCAGGTTGATGTGCGCCTGGCTGGTGACGAGCATCGAACCCTGCAGCGTCAGCGTGCCGCCCAGAAGAATGTTGTCCACCGCCGAAAGGATGACCTCGTTGTCCGTGGTGGCCGGGGTGGCACGGGTGCTGGTGACCACGCCCGCGATGTCGAGCAACCGGCCGGCGAGATTCAACTGCGCGCCGGTCAGCAACTGGCCGGACTCCTTCTCCAGCTTCATCGTGCCGTCCGTGGAGGTGATCTCCAGCAGCTTGAGCGTCGGCAGGCCGCTGCCGATCACGCTGTTGATGACGACGTCGTTGACGCCTGTGATGCGGATGACGCCGTCGTCATCCAGCGTCTTGAGTTCCGAGGTGCCGTGCGTGTAGATGCTGCGCTGGCCGGGGACGACCGCGCCGGTTGTGGAGATGAGAATGTCGTCCTGGGCCGTGATGTCGCCGTAGATTTCGAGGCTGCGATTGGCCGCAAGCACCACATCCGCGCCCGGCCCGCGCGCCACCAGCGACCCGCGCAGGATGGCATCGTTCCCCAGGTTGAAGTTCATGCCGCCGCTGAGGGTTTCGAGCTTGCCGGTGACACCGAAGTTGAGGTCCTGCAAGCCAAGGCTCGCGCCGTTGGAGAGGAAGTTCAGGCCGGAATGCGCCCGGACCCAGCCCTCGATGCTGATCTTGCCATTGACGAGGGAAGCGGAGCCGAAATTGACCACCGCGCCGTCCGCCGGCGCATCGACCGCGTAGTTGCGGTAGGACGCGGCATCACCCGAGGAAACCTGCGTGAAGCCGAGGGTTGCCGGATTGACCGAGGTGGACTTGAGCTTGAACGGATAGGCGCTGGTCAGCAGCAGGCGGCCGTCGCTCAGGCTCACGGTGATTTCGTTTGTGGTCTGCGTGCTGTTGACCGCCGGCGTGCCGGACACGGACTGGATCACGGTGAACGTCGTGCTGTTGAGGGCCGCCTGGAGGTCGTCGCGCAGGCTGGCGAGGCCGGTGTTGCCGACGGTCGAGGCGGCGGTCAGCACGACCGATCCGCGGATCGTGTGAGTGCCCAGGTTGATCTCCATCACGAGGGTCACATCCTGCGTGATGTGCCCGTCGGCATACTGGGCGAAGCCCGCGGCCAGGATTTCATCGGACCAGGCGGGGGCCAGGAGGGAGAGGTCCCCTGCCCCGCTGATGTTGATCACGCTGTTCGGCCGCGACGTCGTCACATGGCTGCTGCCAAAGAGCACGAGACCATCATCGTCCCAATGATCGACCACCGGGATCTGCACGGCAGGTCCCGATCCGCCGCGCAGGTCGATGCGTTTCCCGGCCATCAGGTTGCGGCCGATCGTGATCCGGTTCCCCGCCGTGATGGTGATCACGCTGTCGCCGTCGAAGGAGTTCACCGTCACGCCGAGGGTGAAGTTGTCCGGATCCTTGTGCATGATGATCTCGCCGCCGGCGGCGAGCACCGCGCTGACCACGGCGTCCTGGGTGGACGTGATGTGAATCTCGCCGTTGGCGTTGCGCACGGTCACGTAGGCGGAGCCGGGCATCTTCACGCCCACGCCATCGGACGGATGCGAGCCGCCGATGATCTCGATCTTCTGCGTGGCGAACAGCTTGCCGCCGACTTCGACCGGATTGTTGTTGATGTCCACAGTCTGGCCGCCGATCCAGGCCTGACCGGTCGCTTCGATGCGGATGTTCGAGGGTTTGGCGCCCCAGGTGATGACGTCGTTGTTGCTCGTGCCGCCGGAGAGGATGCCGCCCATGAGCTGGAGGTCGCCGGCGGCATTGACCGTCACGGTGCCGCCGTTCGCAGTCGAGGTCAGGCCGGGCGTCACCAGGCCGCCGTCCGTCGCCACGATCACGCTCAGGCCGTTGTCGCCGGCGCCGGGCGTGCCGCCACTCACCGTGACGCTCTTCGCGGCCACCACGGTGGTGCCGATGTAAAGCTGCTGGCCGGCGCTGATCTCGACCGTCGAATCCGGCCCGGCCCAGTTGATGCCGGTAGCGGTGATCTTGCCGCCGGCAACCGTCACGCCGCCGAGGTAAACGTCCTGGCCGCCGCGCACGGTGATGTTTGTCCCGGCCCCGGCGGTCACGAGCGAGGCCGTTTCGTGGACATACACGCTGTAACCCTTGGCATTGGCGCCGTTGACGTTGGTGCCGTCCAGTTCCATGCCGCCGAAGAGCCTGAGGTTGCCGGTGATGTCCGCCACGCCTTCCCAGTAAATCCACTTGTCCGATTGCACGGTCAGGTTGGAGTTGGCGCCCAGCAGCTTGAACGCGCCACGCATGATGGCGTCCCGCGAGCCCTCCACCGTGATGTTCTGGCCGTCCTGCAGGCTGGTGACCGTGCCGGTGAGCAGGAAGCCAAAGCCGCGCTGGCCGAAGAGCTGGTGCTGCTCGCGGATGTGGATTTCGTCGAAGATGCCGTCGCCTTCCGGATCGAACGCGTAGAGCAGGTATTCGTTGGTCCCGTCGGTGATGACCCAGCGGTTGTTGACCAACTGGCCGCTCAAGCCCACCCCGGCGTTCGAGTAATCCACGCCCTGCACGAACGTGGTCACGAGCGGCCGCGTCGGGTGATCCGAGTCGTAATAGACCGTGCCCTCGAAGAGCGTGTAGCCAAGCTGCTTGATGACGTGGCGCTTCTGGGCATCTGTCAGGTCGTTGAACGCCGTGCCGGGCTGCGGCACCTCGACGACACTCCAGGTGATGTACTCGTTCTCGTAATCCTTGCCGGCTCCTTCCTCGAACGTCAGCCGGAAGCGCTTGTCGATGGCCGCGCTAGGATTGTGATAAACGACACCCAGGAACTCGATGTAACCGAGGCTCTGCGCGACCACGCGCTTCTGGTCGAGGGTCAAATCGTCGAACGTCGCATTGCTCGCGGGCTCCGGCACATCCTCGCCCCAGTCGATCTCGTCATTCTCGTAGTCCGTGCCTGCCGCGAAGGTCTGGAGCCATTGCTTCGCAGCCACCGCGCCCGGATTGTAATAAACCAACCCCTTGAATTCGGCGTAGCTGAGGAAGGTCGCCACGACGGCGCGCTGATCGAAGCTCAGGCTCTCGAAGGTGGCGTCGTCCGCCGGCTTGAGCACGCCGCCCCAATCGATCGAGTCGTTGCTGTAATCGTTGCTGGCACTGCCGGCCAGCGAGGTCAGCACGCGCTGGCTGGGGGCGGCGTTCGGGTTGTAATAGACCGTGGGCGCGTCGATCTTCGTGTAGCGCAGCGATTCGGCCACGCGCTGCTTCTGGGCGTCCGAAAGGCTGGAGAAGGGCGCGTCGGCTGACGGCGCACCGGCGGCGCCCCAGTAGATGCGGTCGTTCGAGTAGTCGGACGGCTCGCCCTGCACGAATTCCGTGCGGACGCGATTGTCGGCATCGGCGAGATAGTTGAAATAGACGTTCGCAGCCGCGTCGTACTCGTAACCCAGATGCGCCGCCACTTGCAGCTTCTGTGCCTGGGTGAGGCTCTCAAACGAGGCGTTAGCGGAGGGCGCGCCCGCCGTGCCCCAATCGACATCGCTGTTCCGGTAATCGGTCTTCTTACCCTGCACGAACGCGGTCACGACCTGTTTGCCGGCGGGCGCCAGCGGATTGTAATAGGCCGGCCCGGTGTAGGCCG
>DATLZF010000230.1:0-4873 GCA_035574135.1 Candidatus Methylomirabilota bacterium | reverse complement strand
ATTTGGGGTTGATCGGGCTGGGCTCCCTGTTCCTTGTGCTCACTTTCGGATATCTGCAAATGTACAATCCCCGGCGCATCCCGGATTTCCGGACGGCTGCGGTGATCGTGCTCAAAGGAACGGCTTTTTGGATGTTGGCCTTCCTGAGCCTGAGCCTGGTCCTGCGGTTCGAGCCGAAAATATCGCGCATCTACATGCTCACCTCGGCGGTGGCCGCCATTGCCGCCGCACTGACGTGGCGGTGGCTGTACAGTTGGTGGCTCGGCACCAGTCCCCTGGCGCAGAGCCTGAGCAAACGGGTGCTGTTCGTCGGATGGACGCAGGAGGCGGACCGCATTACCGAACGCCTGACCCGCGATCGCTCCATGGCCCATGTCGTGGCGGGCTGGGTGCCGGCGGCGTCCGACCATCTCGATTGCTCCCCCCCGGCGCACGTGCCGGAGCTCGGAGACGCCTCGCAGATCGAACGCTTGCTCGGGGAACACGAAATCACCACGGTCATTCTGGCCGATCCGCGCTTGCCATACGAGGAGATCGTTCGGTTGGCCAACCTCTGCGAGAAACACCTGGTGGAATTTAAAATCATCCCATCGTTCTTTCAGATCCTCCTCTCCGGTCTGCGGCTGGATCCCATCAGCGGGGTCCCTCTGCTTGGCGTGACGGAGCTGCCGCTCAATCGCTTGAGCAATCGGCTCCTCAAGCGGATGGTTGACATCTTGGGCAGCATCGTGGGCCTGACTCTCTCGGCGCCGATCATGGCCGTGTGCGGCGTTCTCATCCGCCTCGAATCCCCGGGGCCGATCTTTTTCGCGCAAGAGCGCCTGGGTCGGAATGGTCGGCCGTTCAAGATGTACAAGCTGCGCACCATGGTGCCCAACGCCGGTGACACCGATCACATCCATCAATCCACTCAGCGGGAGGATCCACGCCTTCTCCGGGTGGGGCGCTTCATGCGCCGGTGGAACCTGGACGAGGTGCCGCAGTTCTGGAACGTGCTCAAGGGCGATATGAGCCTGGTCGGCCCGCGGCCCGAGCGCACCTACCATTCCTTCAAGCTGCGCGAGGTGATTCCCCATTACGCGGCGCGCCTGGCCAGCAAACCCGGCTTGACCGGTTGGGCTCAGGTGAACGGCCTCCGCGGTGACACCAGCCTGGAGGAGCGCGTGCGCTACGACCTCCACTATTTGGAGAACTGGAGCCTCTGGTTCGATTTCCAGACCATGTTCCTGACCTTCCTCCGCCGCGACAACGCCTACTGAGAGGCGCTCATTCTCTCTCGCCCTGCGTCGTCGCGCCGCGGGCGAAGCGGTTTCCATCATTGGCCCCCTCGCGAAGGCGGTTCGCGGCCCGATCCTCGAGGCTGAACCGGCCTCCGCGTGAACGAGGGCCCGGTCCTCAGGATCCTCTGCAAAGCCGATTCGCGATCGGCGGCCTTTGGCATGGCATCGGCTGAACGTGCCTCGGCCGAGCTTTCCGGCCGTCATGCGACTGCAGTTCGAACAATCGAAGGGACGCGATTCGCGGGGTCTGGAAGAGCGGCGCGTTGAGTTTGGGACGACGATCTATCGGGCTGGCGGCGGGCGCTCCGTGCTGGCCGCCCGGGCAATTCCTTCCTCCTTCGCTGTCCAGGCCAGCCCCAATCGGCGGCCGGCCCGGTGGTGGCCTCTCGCATGAGCCGCGCCGCCGACTATTTTGCGCCGGACCGCGGAGCCCTGCGCCGCCGCACGCTTTCCGGAGGCGTCGCCACCGGCGTGGGTCAGGCGATCACCCTTGCTCTACACTTCGCCTCGCTCGCCATGCTCGCGCGGCTGCTTGCGCCCGACGACTTCGGGCTGGTGGCGATGGTGACGACCGTGACGGGATTTATGACGCTCTTTGGCGACTCGGGATTGTCCACCGCCACGGTGCAGAGGGCCGAGATCAATCACGTCCAGGTCAGCACGTTGTTCTGGATCAACACCGGGCTGGGCGTGGCGCTGATGTTTGCGACCTGGGCCCTGGCGCCGCTCCTGGCGTGGTTTTACAACGAGCCGCGGCTCGTCGGTGTGACGCTGGCGACGTCGGTGGGCTTCGTCTTTCGCGGCCTCGGGGTGCAGCACGCCGCGCTGCTGAAGCGCCGACTGGAGTTTGCGCGTCTGATGCAGGCCTCCGTGGGAGGAGCGTTGGCCGGCTACGCCCTGGGCGTTATCGCGGCCTGGCAGGGTCTCGGCTACTGGGCGTTGGTGCTCCAATCCGTCGGCACGGCGGCGGCCACAACGCTGGCCACGTGGATGGCCTGCCCGTGGCGACCGGGCGCAGCGGCGCGGAATGCCGGGGTGGGCGGCATGATCGGCTTCGGCGGGGCGCTCACGGGCTCCAACCTGTTGATTCACCTGCTGCGCAACTTCGACAGTCTGCTCATCGGCTGGTACTGGGGCGCGGCCTCGCTTGGCCTCTACAGCCGGGGCTACGCCATCATGATGATGCCGATGAGTCAGTTGAACGGTCCGATCAACCAGGTGGCCATGCCGGCCCTGAGCCGCGTGCAGCATGACGGGCAACGTTTTCGCGAAGCCTACTTCCAGGGCGTGACGTTGATGGCGGGCATATCGCTGCCCGCCTGTGTCTTCCTGGCCGCGTGTGCCGAACCGTTCATCCTCACAGTGCTGGGCGAGCATTGGCGGGACCTGTTGCCCATCTTTCTCGCGCTGGCACCGGCGGCGGCGTTGAGCACGCTGACCAACGCCGTGGGCTGGGTGTACAACGCGCTGGGGCTGGCCGGCCGGCAACTGAAGTGGACGCTCTTTGCCGTGCCGGTGTATCTCGCCGGCTTCGCGCTTGCGCTGCCGCGCGGCCCCACGGCGGTCGCGGCCAGCTTCAGCATTCTGCTCACGGTGCTGTTCCTGCCCACGTTCTGGTTTGCCTACCGGGGCACGCCGTTGCGGGTGGCAGATCTGCTCCGCACCTTGTGGCGGCCGGTGACGAGTGCGCTGACGGCGGGCGCCATCACGTGGTTCAGTTTGAGGCTGCACGGCGTGGCTGCCCTTTCGCCGGCTGCGCAGTTGGGGTTTGGCGCCGTCCTTTTCGCCGCCGTGTATGGTGCCGCCTGCGTCGGCGTGCCCGGCGGCCGCGGGCAGATGCTCCGGACGTGGAGGTATCTCGCCGGGGCGTTCGCGCGGCCGCCTTCGCCGCCGAACCCGAGCCCCGCGCCCGCGCTCGCAACGCCCTGAACCCCGACGACCGCAACCTTATGGACTACTTCCAACAACAAACCCGGGCTCTGGCCAAGGCCGCGTACCGGCTCATCGCGTCGATTCCGCCTTTGCCGGCCGCGATCACGCGGTTCAACCAGCTTCGCTACCGGCATCGGCCGGTCCGCCGCCTCGAGATCGGTCCGGGCAGCCGACGCATTCCGGGCTTCGAAACGTTGAACATCGTCCCCGGCCCGGGTGTGGATTATGTGGCGGACGCGGCGCGCCGGTTGCCGTTCCCCGACGGCACCTTTGATCTCATTTACGCCAGCCACATCCTCGAACACATCCCGTGGTACCAGACGCTGGCGACGTTGCGCGAGTGGACCCGCACGTTGAAACCGGGGGGCGCGCTGGAGGTCTGGGTCCCGGACGGCCTGAAGATCTGCGAGACGCTCGTGCGCTTCGAGCGCGAAGGCATCAACGAGATCGAACGCGACGGCTGGTATCGCTTCAACCCGGAGCAGGACCCCTGCAAATGGGCGGCCGGCCGGCTCTACACCTACGGCGACGGCAGCGGGCGGCTGGACCATCCCAACTGGCATCGTAGCCTGTTCACTCCCCGCTATCTGCATCTGCTGCTGCAACGGGCCGGGTTGATTGAAATCCGCCCTCTGAGCCGTGCCGAAGTGCGCGGTGCCGATCACGGCTGGATCAACCTCGGCTACCGGGGAGTCCGCCCGCCCGCCGGCCGACGTGCCGCCGCCGGGGCTGCGGCTGCGGTCGGCCCCACTGCCGACGCCCGAGCCTCCGAACTGGCGGGGATCCGCTGACTCGACGCGCCATGAATTTTCGCAGCTATTCCGATCTCGTGACCACGCTGGCCGTGTGGCAGCAGCGGTTGCCGCGCGATTTCACCCTCATCTGCGGCATCCCGCGCAGCGGTCTGATGGTGGCGAGCCTGCTGGCCTTGCAATGGAATCTGCCGGTCACCGACGTGGCGAGCCTCGCTGCCGGCCGGGTGCTGCCCGGCGGGCGACGCCAGACCGCCCGGGGCGTGGACCCCGACCGCTTCCTCGACACGCCGCAGCGGATTCTTGTGGTCGAGGACTCGGTGTGCGCCGGGGCGGGCGTGCGCAGGGCGCGGGCCGACCTGGCCGCGGTGGCGAAGCGCCACGAGATTCGTTACGCCGCCGTTTATGCCGCCCTCGAAGGCCGCAACACGGTGGATTACGTGGCCGAAGTGATCGGCATGCCGCGTGTGTTCGAGTGGAACCTGTTCCATCATCCCGTGCTCCGCCAGAGCTGCGTGGATATCGATGGCGTGCTGTGTCGCGATCCCTCCGGCGAGGAAAACGACGACGGCCCCCGCTACCGGGAGTTTCTCCGCTCGGTCGAGCCGCGCTTTGTGCCGTCCGAAGAGATCGGCTGGCTGGTGACCGGCCGCTTGGAGAAATACCGCTCGGAGACGGAGGAGTGGCTGCGCCGCCACGGCATTCGTTACCGCGAACTGCGCATGCTGGACGTGCCGGACATGCAAACGCGGCGCGAAACGGGCGCGGCGGTTGCCTTCAAGGCCGAGCAATACCGGCGCACGGGCGCGGAGCTGTTCATCGAGAGCGATCCCCGACAGGCCGCTGAGATTGCGGCTCGAGCCCGGCGGCACGTCATCGCCACCGACAGCATGCAACTCCACGGGCCCG
>DATLZF010000229.1:0-7792 GCA_035574135.1 Candidatus Methylomirabilota bacterium | reverse complement strand
GCCGGCCCACGACCTGTCAACAGGCTTTCTATCGCATCGCTAACCAGCCCGTGCCGCAGCCCGGCGAAGTCTGCGATGACCGCCTCGACAACGACGGCGACGATCTCGTGGATTTCCAGGATCCGGACTGCCAGCCGGATTGCAAGGTTCGTGTCGTCATCACTTCCATCAAAGTCATCACCGCCACCGACGCGAACGACAAGGACTTCTACCGCTCGGACTACATCTTCGTGAATGTGAACGGCCGCGAGCAACGCGATGGGTTCTTCTCCACGCTGGAGGAAATCGCCGAAGGCATGGCCTACACGCCGGAGGAGCCGATCGAGATTTTCAACCAGACCGTGGGCAAGAAAGGCGACGAACTCACGATCATCGTCCGCCTCGGCATGCAGGAAATCGACGCCATGCGAGACGAGGCCGATCTCGGCGAAGGCCGTCTGGGGCCGGTAAAAGACGGCGACAAGCTGCCCCGGTGCGAAACGCGCGTGATCGAGCGCACAATCAAGGTGAAACTCCAACCGAGCCCTGACCCAACTGACCATGACCCGCCCGAGGTGGGCGAAGCCGAGATCCGCATTCGGATTGAGATCGATCCCTGACCCCAATTCCCCTCAGTGCCCGGTTGGAGTCGGGGCGACCATTGCCGGCACCGGAGCCGGGAGGGAGAATCAAGCAATCCCTGCGAAAGCAAGCCCTGCCATGGGGCAGGACCGGCTTGGCGTTGCAGGCGGTGGGTGCCATCGGTGAAGGAAGGAGGAAGCACCGGACGCCATGCAAAACTGTCACGACCGAGCCAAAAGCGCGCAGGGCGGCCACTCCAAAGAAAACCGGCGCGGACTCGCGCCCGCGCCGGCTCGTGCTGAAAGGGTTTGCTTCTGCTTGAGGAATGATTACTGCAGCTCGGCTTTGTGGAATTCAGCCCAATCGTCCAAATTGTTCAGATCCACGGCGCCCGGGTTCACCGAGCCGTCGTCCGGAAGGCCATTGGCCGCGAGAATGGCTTTGCGGGTGGCGTCGTCGTGGATGTAGCCCATGATGGCCGTATTGAGCTTGTAGATGGTGGCCTTGTCGAGCTTCACACCGGGCTGTTTCTTCACCCAAGCCTCGAACTGGGCATAGTTCGGCTTGCTCTCGGTGATGAACTTCCTGACGGCGTCCGCGTTCAAGCCGAGCGCGTTGATCACCATCATGTCGTAGCCCTTGCCGATGCCCGGATAGCCGTCGGCGAGCTTGCCCCGAGCTTCGAGGGACACCTTCAGCCACAGGCGCGGCAGGTGCAACACACCCAGCGGGCCCGCAGTGCCGGAACTGATCAGGGGAACAATCTTTGCCATAGATAATGAATGCTTTGAGTTTTGGTGTACCGCTGTATCAGCGGCGAGATTAGGAACAAGCCCCGCGGAGGGTCAACCGCGATTTTCCCGGCACACTCCGCTGAAACCCATCCGCACCTGGTTCGTATCATCATCGGGCGCATACGGATGATCCCGAATCGACGAGAGGGACAGCGTGCACGCAACGCTTGCCCCGACTGCCGCCCTGGTCCAACGCCCAGACCGAGCCGGGCGATCGCCACGGCGGCTGGCGCCGGCGTCCGAGCGGGGAGTCGAACTTGCAGGACACGCAATCCCGACCCCGAGCCGAATTGCTTCCGCGGGGTGGAGTTGAAAGCCGTCGTCCGCCCAAAGGATGGGGGCGGCACCTGGCAGGGTGGACGGATCATCTCCCCTGCGGAAGTCTCCGCGCGGCGACAGCAGGTGGGGCCGCGGCGTGGCCCCGAGAACACGAACGGCCGCCTTCGTCGTAATCCGAAGGCCCTGGCCAAAGATGCGTGTGCGTCCGGCTGGCAATCGGCATTTTTGGCTTTTTTGACGCCACCGTTTTTTGATCTCCTGCCTCTCTTGCGACTTGTTTGGCTCCCTTGTTTTCGGCAGAACAAAGGCGCCACCGGGCGCGTGAAGCCAGACACAAACAGATCGATGGACGCGGGATGAGGCTGCTTTACAACATCCTGCTCAACGTCTTTTTCGTGCTCAGTGCGCCCTACTACTTCCTGCGCATGTGGCGTCGGGGTAACTGGCGCGACGGTTTCGAGCAGCGCTTGGGCATCTTTAGCGCCAAGATCAAGCAGGCCATCACCAACCGGCACGTGCTCTGGATGCACGCGGTGAGCGTCGGAGAAGTGAACATCTGCACTCAGGTCATCCGCGCCCTCGAACCCCGCCTGCCCAACCTCAAGATCGTCGTCTCCACCACCACCTCGACCGGCATGGAGGAGCTGCGCCGCAAGCTGCCCTCGCACATCGAAAAGATCTACTACCCCATCGACCGGCGGCCCTGGGTAACCCGTGCCCTGTTGACGATCCATCCGGAGGTCATCGTCCTGGTCGAGGCGGAAATCTGGCCCAACTTCCTCTGGCAGGCCCAGGCCATGAATATCCCCGTCTTCCTCGTCAACGCCCGGCTGTCCGAGCGTTCCTACCAGGGCTATCGCCGGTTCGGGTTTCTTTTCCGGCCGCTGTTTGCCGCCTTCGCGGGCATCGGCTGTCAAAACGAGGCTGACGCCGCTCGACTGAGGGAATTGGGGGCCCGACCGGAGACCATCCACATCGTGGGCAATCTCAAATACGACGCCGCCAAACTGGAAGAGCGCCGCCTGCTCGACGTGCCGAAACTCCTCGCCCAACTGGGCGTGCCGCCGCACGCGCGGATCCTCGTCGGCGGCAGCACCCATGCGGGCGAGGAAGCCCTGCTGGCAGACGTCTTCCTGCGCCTGCGCCAGCGGTTTCCGGACCTTTTCCTCGTGGTCGTGCCACGGCATTTCGAACGCGGCCGGGAGGCGGGCCGCGATCTCGAGGCGCGCGGCGTGCGATTTGTTTACCGGAAGGAGATCAACGCCAGCACGCAGTTCAAACCGGGACAAGTGGACTGCCTGCTCGTCAACACCACCGGCGAACTCCGCTTCTTCTACGAGCACGCCACGGCCATTTTCGTCGGCAAAAGCCTCACGGCCAAGGGCGGGCAAAACCCGATCGAGCCGGGGGCTCTCGGCAAGCCAATGATCTTCGGCCCCAACATGCAGAACTTCGAGGCCGTGGCCCGGGCCTTCGTCGAGCGCAAGGGCGTCATCCAGGTCAAGAACGCCGAGGAACTGGAGTCCGCCTTCGCCCTCTACCTCTCCCAGCCGGAAACGGCGGCACAATACGGGCGCAACGCCCTCGCCGTGGTGCGCGAGAACCTGGGCTCCATCGAGCGCACGGTGGACATGATCGTCACCCGGCTCAACAACCCTGAGATCTACGTGGCCACACCCCGGCTGTAGGCCCAGCGGCCTCCGCCCGCTATTTTGCCACTGGCTTGGAGCGCGGATTCGGGTATTTTCTCCTCACCATTACTATGCAGCAGACGAACAACCTGCACGTCCGCGAAACCGTCCGCCTCATCACGCCGCGCGCCCTCAAGGCGGAGGCACCGATGACGGAACGGAGCAATCAGACCGTGGTCGAGGGACGTGAAGCCGTAAAGCGCATCCTCGCCCGGGAAGATCCCCGGCTGCTGATCATCGTCGGCCCGTGCTCGATCCATGATCCCGACGCCGCTCTGGAATACGCCCGGCGACTGCAAAAGCTGCGGACCGAACTGGCCGACCAGTTGTGCCTTTTCATGCGGGTTTACTTCGAAAAGCCCCGCACCACGATCGGCTGGAAGGGACTTATCAACGATCCGCACCTCGACGGCACCTACGACATCGAGTCTGGCCTCAAGATCGCGCGCCGCTTGCTGCTGCAGATCACCGAACTGGGCGTGCCGGCCGCCACCGAGTTCCTCGACCCCATCGTGCCCCAATACACGGCGGACCTCGTGAGCTGGGCGGCCATCGGCGCGCGCACCACGGAATCGCAAACCCACCGCGAGATGGCCAGCGGCCTTTCCATGCCGATCGGCTTCAAGAACGCCACCGATGGCAGCCTCCAGATTGCGCTGGACGCCATGCTCGCCGCCCGCCATCCCCACAGCTTCCTGGGCCTCGATCAGGACGGCGTCACCAGCATCATCCGCACTACGGGCAACCCCGACGGCCACGTGGTCCTGCGCGGAGGCAGGTTGCGCACCAATTACGACGCCGAGAGCATCGCCGAAGCGGCCGCCCAGTTGCGCAAGGCCGGCATGCCGCCGGTGCTGATGGTCGATTGCAGCCACGCCAATTCGCTCAAACAGCACGCGCGGCAGGAGGAGGTCTGGCAAAGCGTCATTGCCCAACGCGCCGGCGGCACCACGGAAGTCATCGGCCTGATGGTCGAGAGCAACCTCGAAGAAGGCAATCAGGCCATTCCGGCCAATCGCGCCCAGTTGCGCTACGGGGTTTCCATTACCGATGCCTGCGTCAACTGGGCCACCACCGAGCGCATGCTTCGGCACGGGCACGCCATGCTCAAGCGCAGCGGGGCACTCGCCGCGGTGTGACTCCCGGCCCGGGCTCTTCGCCGATTTCGCCAAACTTCCTGTTCCGCAATCGGCCCGGCCACCGTATGCTGCGCCGGTGCAAACGAAGCCGACTTTTGCCCAGCGCGCTCCTGCCGGCGGCCACGTCGAGCCGGAGCAGGTCACGGATCTGGTAGAGCGTGCCTGCCCGGTCGATTCCTACCGCGGCCGTCGTGTCTTGCTCATCGTGCCGGATGGCACCCGTACCGCCCCTGTGGGACTGCTCTTCAAAGCGATCCACGCCCGCCTCGGTCCGGTCGCCGCCCGGCTCGACGTAATGATCGCTCTGGGAACACACCAGCCGATGACCGAAGAAGCCATCTGCCAGCGGCTGGAGATTTCGGGCGAGGAGAGGCGCAGCACCTATCGCAACGTCGCCTTCCTCAACCACGAGTGGAACAACCCGGCCGCCCTCCGCGAGGTCGGCAGCATCCCGGCCGATGAAATCCGCCGCCTCACCGACGGGCTCTTCGCCATGGATGTGCCCGTCGAAGTCAACCGCCGCGTCTTCGACTACGACCAGATCATCATCGTCGGACCGGTCTTTCCCCACGAGGTCGTCGGCTTTTCCGGTGGCAACAAGTATCTCTTCCCCGGCGTGGCCGGACCCAAGATTCTCAACTTTTTCCATTGGCTGGGCGCGGTGGTGACGAATCCCCTGATCATCGGCAACAAGTGGACGCCGGTGCGTCGGGTGGTGGACCGCGCGGGCGCGATGGTGGGCGTGGACAAGCTTTGCTTCTGCATGGTCGTCACACCGGACAAGAAGCTGGCGGGCCTCTTCGCCGGCACCCCCGAGGGCGCCTGGGACGAGGCCAGTGAACTGTCTCGCGAGATCCACATCGTTTACAAGGAACGCCCGTTCCACACCGTCCTCTCCGTCCTGCCGCCGATGTATGACGAGCTGTGGACCGGCGGCAAGGGCATGTACAAGGTCGAACCGGTGGTGGCGGACGGCGGCGAAGTCATCCTCTACGGGCCTCACATCACCGAAGTCTGCGTGGCCCACGGCAGGGTGATCGAGGAAGTGGGCTACCACTGCCGGGATTATTTTCTCAAACAATGGGACCGCTTCCAGCACCTGCCCTGGGGGGTGCTGGCTCACTCGACACATGTCCGCGGCCTCGGCACCTTCGAGAACGGCGTGGAACGCTGCCGTGTGCGGGTGACCCTGGCCACGGGCATTCCACCGGAAAAGTGTGCCCGTCTCGCGCTGGGTTATCGCGATCCCAAAACCATCGACATCGAGTCCTTCGCCCACCGCGAACACGAAGGCGTGCTGCTGGTGCGAAAAGCCGGAGAGATGTTGTTCCAGTTGAAGAATCCGCCCGCTTGGGCGGCCCGAAGCTGACCGAAGCCCCTCCCGGAACCGCCCTCGCACCAAGGGGCGTCGGGGGCGGCCGCCACCTCGTGCTGGCCCGGACCGGCTACTTACCCCGCCCAGCCGCTTCACCGCGAAAGAACTCCCGGATCGCCTCGACCAGGCGCTCGTTTTCGGCAGGCAGGTTCGTCCCCACGCGAATGAAGCGGTCGCCCAGGCCCGCCTTGCGGCTGCAATCACGGACGTAGAGCCCCCACTTCTCCAGCAGATAATCCCGCAAGGCGACCGATGTGCAGCCCGGCTCCACCAGCTTGACGAGAATGAAATTGGAGTAGGTGTCGAACACGCGGAGCTGGGGTATCGCCGCCAGGCGCCGGGCCAGGGATTGCGTCTCCTCGATGCACGCCACCCGCGCGCGCTCGTAATCTGCCTGGTGGTCCAGGCACAGACGCAGGAACCGTTCGGCCAGCGGCCCGATGTTCCAGATCGGCAAGAAGCGGCGAATTTCCTCGCGCACGGCGCGGTTGGCCGTCGCCACCAACCCCAACCGAAGCCCGCACACACCGAAGTCCTTCCCCAGACTGCGAATGATGACCAGGTTCGGGAACCGCTCCAGTTCGTGCCGCAGCGTCGGGATGCCCCCGCGGGCAATCGAGGTGAACTCAATGAACGATTCGTCGATCGCGATGACCCGGAGATGCCGGCCCGATTCGAGAAGCTGGAGCAGTTCCTCCCGCCGGATCATGCCGCCCGTCGGGCTGTTGGGATTGGGGAACACGATGGCATCGATGCGGCGGGCCTCGATCTCGGCCAGCAGCCGCGGCACGTTGACGCCAAAGTTCTCGGCCTCCATCAACGGGAACAGATGCAGCTCCTTGTCGAAGTCCCGAATGACGTTCTCATATTCCATGTAGGAGGGAACCGGCATGAGCCACCGCGAGCCCAGGCGCGCCGCCACCAGGTGGATGAGTTCCGAGGCGCCGTTGCCCACGAGGATGTGGTCGGTCGCAAAACCGGTGAGAGCCGCCGCCAGCCGGCCCTGCTCGGTCTGCATCGAGGGATAGTTCCGCACGATGTCCTCCAGGTTCTCGCCCAGCCGCGCGATCATCTCCGGCGTCGGGAAAAACTTGTTCGAGAGGTAGCAGAAATCGACCACCTTCCGCCCGCCGGCGGCGGCGGCCACCTGAAACACGGACGGACTGTGCTGGCGTTCTTCGGACTGAAACAAGTTGGAGGACATAACGTGAGGTAGGACTTAAACCGGATGCAGTGCGGGTACGGAAGCGACCGCGGGCGGCGGCTGGTAAAGCCTCTTGAACGTCGGCGTCTTGCCATCCGGCCCGCGCCAGAACTCGTCGGTCACTTCGATCACCAAGGTCAGCGAAGGTCCCAGGCGCCGGACAACCTCCTCGCGCACCTCGGCCACGAGGCGATCCACCGCCCGCGCGCCGGGGCGCACCGAGAGTTTGAGAATAACCCGGTCCGCCGCCGATTGCAGGAACTGGAAGCGCAGCAGATCCGCCTGCGTCTGGAGCAAGGAATAGAAATTGAGCGACGGCAGCCGACCCCCGTCGGGCGTGAGAATGCATTCGTCCTTGCGCCCGGCCATCCGCCGAATCTTCGGATAAAGACCGGCCGCGTCCGGTTCGTCCGCCAGGGTGGCCAAATCACCGGTGTCATATCGAATGAACGGCATGACGGGGTTGTGCAGGCTCGTGGCGACCAGACGGCGTTGATCGGCCTCCAGCCCTTCCCCTTCGAGGAACTCTGGAAAGCCGTATTCCCAGTTCACTTCCAGACCATCGTGCGTCAGTCGCTCGGTCGCGACGACGGCGGGTTCCGTCATGCCGTACCAGTCGAACAACTTCCGGCCGAACGTCCGTTCGATGCTGGCGCGCTCCCGGTCGGACAACGTTTCCGAGGCCGTGAAGACACCGCGCACACAGGTCAGCGCCTCGCGCCGCGGCCAGGCCAGTTCCGCCAGCACCG
>DATLZF010000228.1:0-9533 GCA_035574135.1 Candidatus Methylomirabilota bacterium | reverse complement strand
ACGAAGGTCAGTCGCTTCCTGACCGATGCCATGAGCCGTGTCGAGTCCCTGACGCTTGACGGGGTCCGCAAGCGTGATCCGTGGCTGAAACTGACCTGGGAGGATTTCCAAAGGTTGTGCGAAACGCAGCAAAACGGCTTCCTATGAATTCGGGATCTCGAGGTTCGTTGGGACGGGAGCAACGCCACCGGCGGGGGTGGGCATTGGGCTGTTGTGCCGGGGGCCGGGAAGGGGGAAGAAATTCTTGCAAAAGTGAGAAGACGGTTCGTCTCCGCTTTGGCAATCGTGCAACCATGAACAATCCATTTCGAATCCTGGCCGGTTTCTTGGACAAATACACTGAGGAGGTGGAGGGCAGATCGCTGGAAGAGCCCTCCTCGGAGATCAAGGGATGCCTGCAGCAGTTTGCCGCCGGCGGGCTGAAGGAACCGGAGCGCAGCCGGATCATCGGCTTGCTCAAGGAAAACCCCCAGTGGCTGCCCCTGCTGGCGGCCGAGGTCAAAGCGCGGCGTGGGGATCAGCCTTGAGGGGGAGGGGTCCGTGACGGACCACTGGACCATGCAGCCGGATCCGCGGTTGGTCGAACACCGTGCCGACCTTCTTCAACGCCTTCGCTTGGCGGCCAGCCAGGTTAGCCCTGATAATTTCTACGACCTGTTGGATCCCCTCATGGAGGGCGTGTTGCAGCGGGGTTTTTCCACCGCGTGCGCCCATGAAGGGTCCGTGTGGTTGCTGGATGCGGAGGGGGAGAATCTGGTGCCCGCCTACAATTCCGGCCCGCAGGCAGCCGAGTTTGTCGGGCGGTTCCGCCAACCCGTCAACCGTGGATTGATCGGGATGGTCCTGGCCAGCGAGCAGCCGTTCGTCGAGAACGAGGTCTTCAAGAACGCGCGCCAGGACAAGGGATTGGACCAGCTTCTGAGGGTTCAGACCTGTTCCTTGATTGCCGTACCGTTCTATCTGATGAAGAGCTGCCGCGGCGTCATCTCCTGCGTGCAACTCAAGAGAGCCGATGCGCCCGGGTCTGTCCCGGAGGGGTTCGCTCCCGAGCATCTGGCCAGCGTCCAATGCGCCGCGGGCATCCTGTCCCGCCTCCTTGAATATCGCCTCCTCAGCAACGCGATCGGCCTCGACTGAACGGTGCCAAGTCCCGCCGTGGTTAACCCTGGCTGAAGCCCGGGAGCACCTGGCGAATGGCCGCGGCCGAGGTGTGCGGGTGGCGGTGCTGGATTCCGGCATCGAGTGGAACCATCCCCAACTCATCGGTGCGCCGCGGGGCGATGATCTGGCCATCACCGACGACGGCCTCGGCTTGAAGACGGTGCCCGGAGAGGGCCGGGACTGCTTCGGCCACGGCACGGCCATTGCCGGGATCATACACAAATTGGCCCCGGAAGCGGAAATTGGCAGCATTCGTGTGCTGGGTGATCACCTTCGCTCCCGCACCGCCATCATCCGAGAGGGCGTCCGGCAGGCCCTGGACCGCGGCTACCACATCCTCAACTGCAGCTTCGGTTGCGGTCGCGAGGATCATGTGCTGGCTTACAAGGATTGGATCGACGAGGCCTACGTGCGCGGCCGCCACGTGGTTGCCGCCTGCAACAATCAGGACGTGACCAAACGCGAGTGGCCGGGGCACTTCTCGTCCGTCATCACAGCCTACTTTGTCCGCACGGACCGGCCAGAGGCACTCTTCCATCGTTCGGGGCACTTGGTGGAGTTCGCCGCCCGGGGACAGGATGTCGAAGTGGCTTGGGCAGGGGGCGGCATCAAAAAGGTCACCGGCAGTAGCTTTGCCGCACCCCACGTGACGGGTTTGCTGGCGCGGCTGCTGTCGTGCTGTCCGAGCCTTCCCCCGTTGCAGGCCAAGGCTCTGCTACAGCATCTGGCGGAGCCTTGGCCGGAGTGACCGGCCCAGGGGTCTCGGCTCCTCAGCAAGCCGGCTCCAAGAGTGTCAGCACCTCGTCCGAGTCCAGGTCCGCCAACAGCTCGCGCACCGACCGGGTTTGCAGCGGCAAGACCCAATCCGGCGCGATCTCGGCCAGCGGTTGAAGGACGAAACGCCGTCGATGTGCCCGCGGATGAGGGAGGATCAAATCGGGTTCCTGCATGACTTGCCGACCGAAGGCGATCAAGTCCAGGTCAATGCAACGAGGCTCGTTAACGACCCGCTTCGGCTGGCGTCCCAACTCCGTTTCCAAGGCTTGTAACCGACCGAGAAGTGAACGCGGCGTTTCACCCGGAATCGGCGAGAGGCCGACGACCGTGTTGACGAACGGGGGCGAGCCCGGCGGGCAATCCACCGGGGTGGAGCGCCAGAAGGAGCTGCGCAAGAGGGGTAGTGCGGACCATTCCTCCAACCGAGCCACGGCGGCGCGCAGAAACCGAGCGGAGTCACCCAGATTCGAACCCAAGGCGACGAACGCCAAGGCCCCGCCGCCTTCAGATTGCTGACGTTCAAGCATTTCTCTGGCGCGCAAACCCGCCGGGCGCATCGGTTACCGAGTCGGCACTCAGCCCCGGACCCCGGGGTGAGGAAGGCTCTGACCGCAGAACCTTCCCCCCCGTTCCGTATAACAGTTCTGATTCTCGTTTGGCAATTGCCCAGACGTACAGTAATTACTCCCGTCACTCAAATTACAGATGAAAGTTACTTGTTTGTTACGCGGGCTCGTGAAGCGTTTGGTTTTCCTTGGTGCCGTAAGCCTTCTGAGCCTGCTGGGACTGCGGACTGCGTCCGCTCAGAGCGTGATCATCAACGAAGTTCTGGCAGACAACGACTCGGTCCCCCCCTACGACAGCCATCCGGATTATTTTCCGGACTACGTCGAACTTAAAAACGTCTCCGGCAGCACGATCAACTTGGGCGACGGCACTTGGAGCCTGACGGACAACGATAACAACCCGCTAAAGTTCGTTTTCCCCGCGGGCACGCAATTGGCCGCCGGGCAAACGTTGCTGGTCGCCCTCGACAGTGAAACCAATGCTCCCGGCCTGCACGCCGGCTTCACCGTGCGAGCTGACCGGGGGGACGACCTTTACCTGTATCGGTCAGATATTCTCCAAGACTCCATCGTCTTCGGCATTCAGATCTCGGACTACTCCATTGGGCGCGTTCCGGATGGCACGGGCGAATTCACCCTGAACCTCCCGACGCCGCGGGCCAGCAACACCCCGGTCACCTTGGGCGCTGCCACGAACCTGTTCATCAACGAATGGCAGGCCCTGGCCAATGACGGCACGGGCCGCGCCACCAACGACTGGTTTGAACTCTTCAATTCCAGCACGAATCCCGTGGCCTTGGGCGGGCTGATTCTGGCCGATCGCAGCACGTTCGACGAGTTGGAGTTCCTTCCGGCCGTGGCGGAGTTCTCCTACATCCCCCCTCTTGGGTTCCAGGTCTTTTATTGCGTCACCAACGCCAACGACGCGGACGAGACCGAGGAGTTCAGCCTGAGCAGCAGCAACGGCGATGACATTTATCTCGTGGCCGCCGATCGCATGACCATCCTCGACCACGTGATGTTTGGCCCCCAAGCGGCCAACACCACTCAGGGCCGCCTGCCCGATGGCGGACCGAAACCGGAAGGTGCCGACTTCATGGTCTTCACCGGCGGCAGGCGCTCTCCCGGCGAAAGCAACTTCGGCTCAATTACCAACGTGGTGATCAACGAAATCCTCGCCCACACCGATCCGCCGCTGGAGGACGCCATCGAGCTCTACAACCGGACCGCCACACCCGTGGACATCGGCGATTGGTGGATCAGCAACGCGGCCGACGATCCAAAGAAGTTTCGCATTCCGCGGGGCACGATTATTCCCGCCTTCGGCTTCAAGGTCTTCTACGAGGGCGATTTCAATCCGGACGGCACCGGCCAAGGGCGCAGTTTCACGCTCAACTCGGCTCGGGGCGACGAAGTTTACATCTTCACCGGCGACACCAACGGCAACCTGACGGGCTTCCGTCGCGGTGCCGATTTCGGCCCCACGGAAAACGGCGTCTCTCTCGGCCGCTTCCGGGTCACGGGCGAAAACGGCGAAGACGACTTCGACCTGGCGCCGATGATCACCCGCAGCTTCGGCGTGGACAGCAATTTCGTGACGGTCCAAGAATTCCGCCAGGGCACCGGCGGCTCCAACGGCGCACCGCGCGTCGGTCCCATTGTCATCAATGAAGTCCACTACAATCCCGGCACCAATGAAGCCGGAGACAACGTGCTCGACGAGTTCATCGAATTGCTGAACATCGCCGGCACCACGGTCCCGCTCTACGATCCCGCCTACCCGACCAACTCGTGGCACATAACCGGCGAAGTCGAATTCGAGCTCCCGCTGGGACGTTCGCTCGCCCCTGACGAGCACCTGCTGGTGGTCAATTTCGACCCGGGAACCAACGCCTCCCAACTCGCCAGCTTCACCAACCGATTCAACGTCCCGGCTGGCACGCAGATCTTCGGACCTTACCGGGGCAAGCTGCGCAACTCGCGCGGCGATGTGGAACTCAAGCGACCTGATACGCCCCAGGCGCCGGGCCGGCCTGATGCAGGACTGGTGCCCTACCTCCTGGTGGATCGGGTAAACTACACGGATGACCCGCCTTGGCCCACCAATGCCGACGGCCGCGGCATGTCCCTCCAGCGCCTGGTTCCCAGCAGCTACGGCAACGAGCCGCTCAACTGGACTGCGGACATGCCCACCCCGGGCCGAGCCAACCCGGGCGCCTGTCTTCCCAGCTTGTCCTCCACCAGCGCCAGCTTCGGCGGCATTGGGGGCTCAAGCAACGTCACAATCACCACCGGCAGCGGTTGCGCATGGACGGCCGTCACCACCAACTCCTGGATCACGCTCACGTCTGCCACCAGCGGCGTGGGCAACGCCACCATCACCTACACGGTCGCTACCAACGCCACCGCCGCCTCCCGCACCGGGCGGATCGTGATCGCGGGCTTGGCCTACACGGTGCAACAGCTTCCCGGGGACAACCAGCCCCCCCGCGTCGCCGTCGCGCGGCCGGCCAATAACGCCCGCCTGACTCAGCCCACGACCAACTTGGTGGGAACGGCCTCCGACAACCGCACCGTCGCGACCGTGCTGGTTTCGGTCAACGGCGGTGATTTCGAGCCGGCGAACGGCACCACCGCTTGGACGTACCCCATCACCCTCGCCCCCGGTCTCAACACCATCCGCGTCAAAAGCATCGATGACAGCGGCTTGGAATCCGCCGTGGCCACCCACACCCTGACCTACGTCGTGACCACGCTGGTGACCGTGACGACCAACGGCACGGGTTCCGTCGCAACCGTGCCGGGCAGCAAGCCGCTGGAAGTGGGATCGATGTACACGCTCACGGCCACACCGGGCAGCGGCTTTGTCTTCTCCAACTGGACCCGTGGTGACACGGTCGTTTCCACTTCGAACCGTTACACCTTCCAGGTCGAAACGGGGCTTGTTCTCACCGCCAATTTCATTCCCAATCCCTTCCTCACCGCCAGGGGCTCCTTCAACGGCCTGTTCTACGAGTCGGACGAAGTCCGGCTTCACAGCGCCGGTTTCATCAACCTGGCGGTGACCGACAAGGGTGCCTTCACCGGCAAGCTGCTCCTCGGGGGCAAGTCCTACAAACTCGCCGGCGCGTTCGACCTGTTCGGTAACGCCACCAATCGCGTGCCCCGCCCTGGCACCAACGGCGTGACCGTCGAGCTGCATGTCGATTTGGCAGATGGCGCGGATCAGATCACTGGTCGAGTCCTCGAAACCGGCGGATGGACCGCCGACGAGCTGACGCTGGACCGGGCAGGTGACAGCGCTGCCTTGGCAGGCACCTACACGCTCATCCTGCCGGGCAATCCCGCTGATCCATCCGTGCCGGCCGGAGATGGATCTGCCTCGGTGGTCGTGGATGCCGCGGGCGTGCGTCTGGCCGGGACTTTGGCGGATGGCACCAAGGTGACGCAGAAAGTCCCCCTGTCGCAGGAGGGCCACTGGCCACTGTTTATCCCCATCAAGACCGGCCCCGGCTTGATTTGTGGCTGGCTTGAGTTCGACACCAACGCGCCCGATTCGGATGTGGCCGGGACCTTTACGTGGATTCAGCCGACCTCGAAGATCTTCCCGGCGGGGTTTGCCTTCGACAGCGAAGCCTACGGCGCCCGCTACACCGCCCCTGCCGCCCCCGCCAGCGCGTTGGCCTTCACCAATGGAGTGATGACTTTCTCCGGCGGCCAGTTGGGCTTGGACTTTACCAACACCATCACGCTCAACCCCGGCAGCAAGCTCGTAGTCGATCCCGGCCAAACCAACAAGCTGGCGGTGACCCTCAATGCCAAAACGGGCCTGTTCACCGGCTCCGTCATCCCTCCTGGAGCAACCCGGGCATCCAAGTTTGCGGGTGCGGTGGTTCAGAAGATGGACGTGGGCAGCGGCGCCATGCCGGGCACCAACCAGGTGGCGCGCGTTCGCATCGAGGCCGCCGTGCCCTAGGCCGAGCCCCCCACCCGGATGCCACACCGGCCAAGCCTCGAACCCGCTGGGGGCATCAATGCCCGGCGGAAACGGGCCCGTCAGCAACGCGCCCAAACTCCGCCGCGTCAAAGAGACCCCGCGCGTGGGCCTGTCGAAACGGATCATGGATTTGTCCCGCCTCGCAGGCCGGCGGGACCGAGCGCATTCGATTCGGGCTCGCCCGCCCTGGGGGACTCGAATTGACCGGCCTTGAGGATCAGACCAAGGCTATTCCCCCCGCAGATTGCTCACTTGGGCCGTCTGCTCAGGCGGCTACCACGGCGGTCCACACGCGACCGAACCGGGCTCGCATTGCCTCTTCGGTGCGGCGAGCCGCCACTTCGTCCTCGAAAAGTGCGAACGTCGTCGAGCCGCTGCCGGACATAAGCGCGGCCACGGCGCCGTGTTGGCGGAGGAAGTCCTGGTAAAGCGCCAGCACCGGGTATTTCTCGAGCGCGGGCGCTTCGAGGGAGTTGTAGAACTCCGCTGACGCGGCCCGCACGGAGCCCCCCCGCAGGCTGCGCACCAGGTGTTCCGCCCGCCCGGCCCGGCCGTGCAACGCCTCGGGAAAGCGGGCCAGTTGCTGATACGCCCACGCCGTGGCGATGCCGAAGCCGGGATGGATTAGCAGGAAGCACAGCCCGCGAAAACAGTCGAAGGGGTCCAAGGGCTCGACGTGCTCGCCGCGCCCACGGGCCAGCGCCGGGCCTGATTGAAGGAAAAACGGAACGTCCGAACCCAGGCCGGCGGCCAGCGCCCGCAACTCGTCGGCGGTAAGCGGACAGCCGAACAGTTCGTTCAGTCCCATGAGCGTCACGGCCGCGTTGCCACTGCCCCCGCCCAAACCGGCAGCCAGGGGAATCCGCTTCTCCAGATGAATGCGCACGCCCTCGCGCAGGCCCGTGCGCGCCAGGAAGGCGCTGGCCGCCCGATGGACCAGATTCGTACCGTCGGTGGGCAAAGCCGGATCGCTGCACGTCAATTGGATGCCTGCCGGGGCAGGTGCGATCTGTAAGTGGTCGCAGAGGCGCACCGGATACAACACGGTCTCCAGCTCGTGGAAGCCGTCCGGCCGCCGCCCGAGAATGTTCAACAACAGGTTAACCTTGCAGGGCGATGGCTTTTCCAAGGTCATGGACAGCAAAAAGGCGCCAACAAGGTAATGTTGGCGCCGTGGGAAAAACGGGCTCCGGTCACTCGAAGACGCGGAACCGATTGCCCGGCACCATTGGCAGCACATCGCCCCCACTGAAACCGAGGGCACGATCCGTCTCAAAGATCGAACTGGCGCGGAAGCCCGGTGTATGGCTGGCGGGATGCATCGGATTCTCCGTCAGCGCCAGCCCGCCGTAGGGATAACGCGTGGTCTGGATGGAAGGATCGGGAAAGAGGCGCGCCTTCGGCGCCGCGATCGGTCCGTAGCCCGGGAAGGGGGCGGTGACGACTTCGTAGAGTCCGATACCGGTGCGGGCCATCGAGCGATTGAAGCCGCGGATGAAGCCCGTGGTGGCGCCCTGCGCCGGTCCATCCCAGAGCGAGGTTTGCTCGATGGAACGCTGAATCTCGCCCAGGCGGGCGAATTCGGTGAGATTGCGCAGGCCACGGCCGAACTTCTCCTCCGGGCCCGCGCATCCGGCCAACAGACCCGCTGCCCCCGCCGTGATCAGAACTCGAACGATTCGCATAACGGAAGTATTTTGAGCCACGGTAGCGGTCGGAGCGGTCTTGTAAAGCGGGATTTCCGGCCGGAGCGCGGCGCGCTTTCGCCGCGCTTGACGCCACGGGTGGTGACTCCATGCTCGCGACGCTTTGACACGTCGCCAACCACTTGATCCGCCATCCGGCCCGGGCCTCGCATGAGTGATCCTTACGAGGAGATCATCGAGGGGGTGCGAGTTCTGCGCTTTGCGCCCGGGCCGCGCCACGAGCAGATCGTGGCGCGCCTGCACCAGCGCGTGGCCCTCGCTGTGGCCGGCTTGCACACCAGCCGGATGCTGCCGCCTCGTGCCCCCGTCCGATTGTCCCCCGACAACATTATCCGACCCGACCTGGCCCTGGTCACCACGGCCACGGAAAAGCTCTGGCTGGCTGCCGAGGTGATCAGTTCCGAAGATCATCACGCCGACACGGTGGACAAGAAGTCGCTCTACCAAGAACTGCGGTTGCCGCGGGTCTGGATGGTGGACCCGCGCTACGACAATGTGGAGGTGTATCACGGCACCGCCCACGGCTTGGCCCTCAAACACATCCTGAGCCAGCGCGAGCTGTTGACGGAGGCCTTGTTGCCCGGATTCCAGTTCGGGCTCCACGAGCTGTTTGCCGGCGGCCTGCCCTCCGCTCCCGGACAATACGGCATCTGATCCCCCGGGGAATCGCTGGAGGAGGCGTGCCGGAGGGGAACCAAACTGGTATCGTTCAACATCCGGCCGCCGACTTCTGTTCGCGAAGAAACCAATCGACGAAGCGGGGAATGCCTTCTTCGATCTTCACCCGGGGCTCGTATCCGAGAAGCCGCCGCGCTTTTTCAATATTCGCGCAGGTGATCGGCACGTCCCCTGGTTGTTCGGGCTGGCGGTCCACCACGGCCTTGCGGCCCAACGCCGTCTCCAGCAGACCGATCAGCGCGGATAGTGTCACCGTTTGCGATTCGCCGAGGTTGATGATCTCAAACCCAAACCTCCGCTCCGTGGCCGCGATCACGCCGGCCACCGTATCGTCCACGTAGGTGTAGTCCCGCGCGGTGCTGCCGTCGCCGAAGACGGGAATCGGCTTCCCTCGCGTGATCAGGCTGGCGAATTTGTGAATGGCCAGGTCGGGCCGCTGGCGCGGGCCGTACACGGTGAAAAACCGCAGCATCACCACATCCATCCCGTGCACGTGGTGATACACATGACCCAGTGCCTCACACGCCACCTTGCTGGCCGCGTAGGGCGAGATGGGGCGGTGGATCGGATCATCCTCCGCAAACGGCACCCGGGCGCTGATGCCGTACCCCGAGGAGGACGAGGCGATGATGAACTTGGACACCCCCT
>DATLZF010000227.1:0-2311 GCA_035574135.1 Candidatus Methylomirabilota bacterium | reverse complement strand
CCCGCCCCGAGTTTCTGGCAGACGGCAGGCCGGCCTTTCTAGGAGTCACCCCGGTTGATGTCAAACAGTTTCCCATGTCTGGCGGCTTGGTTACGGACATTCGATCCATTCTCGGCCGAAACGTTCATTCTCGAAAGCCGGGCTACTCCCGCTCGGCTCCTCCGGGAAACCCGGGGCGGATCCGAGCTTGGACCGGCACAGCGGTAGAGCCCCACCGGCGTGTCGGCCGGGACGAGCCCGCCACGGGCCACCTCCCCCTTATCGACGGGTGCGCCTGAAGCTTAACCGCTTGGCCCGCGGGCCAAGCGCTCAGTCTCCTTCCAACTGATACGTGTGCAGTTTGCGGTGAAGCGTGCGTCGGCTGATGCCGAGCCTGCGCGCGGCCTCGGTCCGATTTCCGCGGGATTCCCTGAGGGCCTGAACAATGAGCTCCCTTTCCGCCTCGCGCACGGTCATGGTGCCACCGGCTGTCAGTGGCCGGGGCCGGCGCGTGGCCAGACCCGCCTCCTCACCCCGCACGGTGGCCGGAAGGTCTCGCACTCCGAGTCGATCGCCGCGGCACAGCACCACCCCGTGCTCAATCGCCGTGCGCAGCTCTCGCACGTTTCCCGGCCAGGAGTAAGCCTGCAGGGCAGCGATGGCGTCGGGGTGAATTTCCCGCACCGGCTTGTCGTTCTCGCGGGCAAACTCCTTCAGGAAGGCAAAGGCCAGCAGGGGAATGTCGCCCTGGCGCTCGCGCAGCGGCGGCAGGTGGATTTCCACCACGCGCAGTCGGTAGTAAAGATCCTCGCGAAACGTCCCGTTCTGCACCAGTTCGACCAAATCCTTGTTGGTGGCCGCCACCAGGCGCACGTCCGCCGTCAGCGTCTTGCCCGATCCAAGGCGCTCGAATGTGCGCTCACCCAGGAACCGCAGCAGCTTCACTTGCACCGCGCTGTCGATCTCGCCGATCTCGTCCAGAAAGAGCGTGCCGCCCTGGGCTTGTTCGATGCGGCCGATGCGCCGCTCGTGCGCCCCGGTGAACGCACCCCGTTCGTGGCCGAACAACTCGCTCTCCAGCAAGGTCAGCGGCAAGCCCGCCAAGTGCATCGTCACCAAGGGCTGCCGGCTGCGGGGGCTCAGGTGGTGAATGGCCTTGGCGATCAGTTCCTTGCCGGTGCCGCTCTCACCGGTGATCAGCACCGTGGCGCGCGTTGGCGCCACCTGGCGCACCCGGTCGAACACCTCCTGCATTTGCGGCGACTCGCCGATCAGGTTCTCCAACCCGAACTTGCTGTCCAACTGCCGGCGCAGGCTCACGTTCTCCGATTCGAGGGCGCGCCCGCGCAATGCTCGCGCGATGCGCATCTCCAGTTCTTCGATCTGGAGCCGGCCCTTGGGAATGTAATCGTCGGCCCCGCCCTTCATCGCCTGCACGGCCAGCTCTTCCGAGCCATAGGCCGTCATCAGAATGCAGACCGGCGGCTTGGCCAGGGACTTGGCGCGGGTGATGAGCTTCATCCCATCCTCGTTCGGCAGCCGGAAGTCGGTCAGGATCACGTCAAAGCTCTCGCGCTCGATCAGCTCCTGCGCGGCCGCGGTGTCTTCGGCGACATACACGTCGTAGTGATCTTCGAGCGCGGCCCGCAGCCCCTCGCGCTGGGGCTTCTCGTCATCCACGATCAGAAGGGTCGGCTTGTTCATGGGCGGACCGTGGAACTCGTGGAGGGACCGGGGTCGGGGGCGCGAAGCGCGGGTGAGGTCCCGCGTCCGGCCGCGTATGGGTCAGGGCACTTGATCATGTCGTGCGGCCAGCAGCTTGGGCGGCCGTTCGAGCGACGGCAACCAAATGCGGAACACGGTGCCGCGCCCCGGATGGCTCTCAAGCTCGATTCGCCCGCCGTGATCGCGAATGATGCGCTGGACAATCATCAAACCGAGGCCGGAGCCCTTTTTCTTGGTGGTGTAGAACGGCTCGAATATCCGGTTGATCTGCTCGGCGGGAATGCCCCGTCCGGTGTCGCCCACGGTCACCCACACCCCGTCCGAACCGGTATCGGTTTGGAGCGTGAGCACTCCGCCCTTGGTCATGGCCTGAATGGCGTTCTTGATCAGGTTGACCAGCACCTGCTTGATCTGGACGGGATCGAACGCGGCCACTGGCAGGTTGCGAGCCAGCTTTTCCTTCAGCGCGATGCCGCGGTTCTCGATTTCCGGCCGCAACAGCTCGATGGTTTCGCGCACCAGCTCGTTCAGACACGCCGGCCGGGTTTTGGGCGGCGCCGGTCGGATCGCCTGGAGGAACTGGGTGATGATGTAATCCAGGCGGGTG
>DATLZF010000226.1:0-5066 GCA_035574135.1 Candidatus Methylomirabilota bacterium | reverse complement strand
TTCGGAAGTCGCGGTCAATGGAGCGGCCATCGCGCGGATGGTAGTGAGCCGTTTCCGAGGCCGTCCACAGAAAACCAAAGGTGCGGGACCCGTGTGGAGCGGGCCTCGCAGTCTGCCGTGGAGGATCTCGATCTCACGCGGCTCAGAACATCCGCTCCAGTTCACCGGGGGGACGCGCCTGCGTCCAGTAGCTGTCGGTGGGCCGTGGCCGTCGCAGTTGGAGCAAATCCTTGCCCAGCGCGCGCAGCAGCAGTCCCAGCGGCGTGACCACGAGCAGGAAAACCAGGGCGAGGAGCACGGTGCCCATGAGCTTGCCCACATGATGGCTGACGGTCATGCCGGCACGGTAAAAGCCGCGAAATGCCTGCGGGCGCAGCACGGAAAAGAGGCATACGCAGAGGGCGCCGGTCACCAGCCCCAGCCACATCGGCAGGGTGAGAACGCCTTTGCGCCAGAGCAGCGCGCCGGCGAGCACGGGCAGGAGCATCATCACGGCGGTGAACTTTTGCCACTCGCGCGGGTTTTCCTGAAGCTTGAGGCGCATGAGGGGGGCGTCAGTCCGGCTGCGGCTCGAATGTGCGGGCCAGCGACCGATGCGGTTGGGCCGTCCGATCGAGGAGGTAGTTGCCGATGACGAGGTGGTCCATTTCCGTGTTGATGAAGCACCGGTAGGCGTCATCGGGTGAGCAGACGATGGGCTCGCCCCGGATGTTGAAACTGGTGTTGACCAGCACGCCGCAACCGGTGGCCCGCTCGAAGCGTTCGAGCAGCGCGTACAAGCGCGGGTTGTGCTCGCGGGTCACCGTCTGGATGCGCGCCGAAAAATCGACGTGCGTCACGGCGGGGATGGTCGAGCGCACCTGCTTGAGGCGATCGAGGCCGCGCACGGCATCCGGCGTGGGATGGCGCAAGGCCGGGCGGACGGGAGCCACCAGCAGCATGTAGGGCGAATCGGTGTCCAACTCGAAGTAATCCGCCACGCGCTCGCGGCGCACGATGGGCGCGAAGGGCCGGAACGACTCGCGAAACTTCACCTTGAGATTCATCACCGACTGCATGCGGGGCGAGCGCGCATCGCCGAGAATGGAGCGGTTGCCGAGGGCGCGCGGACCGAACTCCATCCGGCCCTGGACCCAGCCCACCACCTTTTCAGCTTGGAGCAGGGACACGGTACGGTCGAGCAGGGCGTCGTCCTCCAGCCGTTCGTAAACCGCGGCGTGGGCTTCGAGGGCGGCCCGGATCTCGGCGTCGGAGTAGGCCGGGCCGAGCAGGGCGCCCTGCATGGTGTCGGTGTCCGTCCCGTCGCGCGCTTCGGTTGCCCCGGTGCGTTGGTGCCAGGCCAGCAGGGCCGCTCCGAGGGCGCCGCCCGCGTCGCCGGCCGCCGGCTGAATCCACAGCCGCTCGAAGATGCCTTCGCGGAGGATGCGCCCGTTGGCCACGCAGTTGAGGGCGACACCGCCGGCGAGGCAGAGGTTGCGTTCGCCCGTGAGCTCGCGCGCATGCCGGGCCAGGCGCAGCATGACCTCCTCGGTGACGGCCTGGATCGAGCGGGCCACATCCATGTGGCGCGGCTCCAAGGGCGATTCCGGTTCGCGGGGCGGTCCGCCAAAGAGCCGGTGGAACCGCTCGTTGGTCATGGTGAAGGCGGTGAGGAAGGCGAAGTAATCGAGGTTCAGGCGGAAGGAGCCGTCCGGCTTCAGGTCGATCAGGTGATCGAGAATCTGTCGGACGAAAGTGGGTTCGCCGTAGGGGGCCAGGCCCATGAGCTTGTATTCGCCCGAGTTGATGCGGAAGCCGCAGTAGGCGGTGAAGGCCGAGTAGAGCAGCCCCAGCGAGTGCGGGAAGCGCAGTTCGCGCAGCAGTTCGAGGCGCGCCCCCTGGCCGCGACCGATCGTCGTCGTGGCCCATTCTCCGACGCCATCGACCGTGAGGATGGCTGCGCGGGCGAAGGGCGAGGGCAGAAAGGCGCTGGCGGCGTGGGCCTGATGGTGCTGCGTAAAAAGGATCGGGCAATCGGGCCGCAGCCCGGGCAGCTCGGCGCCAATCGTCCCGCGCAGGTTGAGCTTTTCGCCAAGCCAACCCGGCAGCGCGCGAGTGAAGGAGACGAGGCCGCGCGGCGCCACGGCCAGATACGATTCGAGGATGCGGGCGAATTTGATGATCGGTTTGTCGTAGAACACCACGGCGTCCACATCCGCCGGGCCGAGGCCGGCCTGGTGCAGGCAGGCGGCAACGGCCCGGTGGGGGAAGCGTTCGTCGTTCTTGCGCCGGGAAAACCGTTCCTCCTGGGCTGCCGCCACGATGCGGCCGTCCCGCACCAGCGCGGCAGCGGCGTCATGGTAGTAGGCCGAGATGCCCAGCACAACGCGCATGGCTCAGAGAAAGGGATACATCAACGGGGCCAGCACCGAGCCCGAGCTGAAGACGATGAGCGCGCCGAGGATGACCAGCAGCACCACCAGCGGGACGAGCCACCACTTCTTTTCCTGGCGGAGGAAGAGCAAGAACTCTTTGAGCAGGGCCCACATTGCCGGCTCTGTTTAGCCTGAGCCCGGCAGGTTTGGCAAAAGAAAGCTTATGGACGGGCCGGATCGTGTCCGGCGCCGGTCGTTCCAAAAGCATCGATGAACTTGAGCAGGGCGCGCACGTCGTGGTAGTTGGCCTTCCAACTGTGGGCTTTGGCCGTGATCTTGGGTTGCCCGTCCGCCGTCACCGTATCCAGCCAGATGCCGTCGCGGGCATCCACCTGATGCTTCCACACGAAATGGATCAACTGATCCAGCGCTCGCCTGTATTCCGGGTTGGGCTCGTGGCGAAGGCCGTCGGTCAGGGCGGCCATCATCTCCGCCTGGGCCCACCAGACCTTGTCCGTCTGCCCGGCGGGTTCATTGCCCACGCCCCGGTTGTAGAGTCCACCGCGCTCATGGTCGTAACCAAACTTGAGCGCGTGGCGCAGATGCGCATGGAAATGCGGCCACGAGGGCTGGCGGCCGAGCACCTGTTCGGCGCGGATCATGAGCCAGGCAAACTCCACGTTGTGGCCGTAGGACAGCCCGGCGCTCCGGGGATCCGTCACCGGTTTCCAATCCCGCTGCCGGTGAAAGCAGGACCGGCCCGGCTCGAGCGGATAAAAGTAGTCCTGATTGATTCGCAACGACTCCGCAAGGGCGGCGCGTACCGAGGTCTCTCGCGTGGCCTCGTAAAGCTCGGTCAGCGCCTCCATCCAGTGCAGGTGGGCGTTGGCGCTTTTGTAGCCGGCCACCTCCACCTCCGTCGGCAGGGCGGGGTCGAGCAGCGGCTTCCAGTGCTCGTCAAAATGTTCAAGCCACCCGCCGTGGGTCCGATCGTGAGCGTGTTCCTGCACGACACGAAACAGTTCTATGGCCTGATGCAAGGGCGTCCGGTCGCCGCTGGCGCGATGAAACTCCACCAGCGCGTAGAGTGCGAAGGCCTGACCGTAGAGATTCTTGCGCCGGCTGATGGGATGGCCGGCGAGGTCTGTCTTCCAATAGTAGCCGCCGCGCTCGCGATCCAGGAAGTGCCGGTCGAGAAAGCGCCAGCCCTGTCGCGCGGCCTCAAGATAGTTGCGCGAGCCGTGGCTGAAACCACGCCGGTGCACCAGCGAGAAGGTCCAGATCATCCGCGTTTGCGACACGAGCTGTTTTTCCTTCGCCTGGCCGCGGCCCTTGGCATCGTCCGCCAAGAGATAGCCTTCATGCTCGGAGTCTTGAGCGGTGTCATGCCAGTAGGGGAGGATTTTTTCAGCCAGTTCGCGTTGCATCCGGGCGGCGTGGACGGCCAATTCCTCCGCGCGCAAGCCGGGGGATGCGAGCAGGGCCACGCAGAGCAGTGACAGGAGCGGGTACCAGGATCTCATGCGATGAAGCGTTTCAAAATCCGGGAGCGCCGGCAAGCGGGGCTCGGCCCGGGGCGCGGCCGAAGTGGCGGTTACGTTGTTTCGGTGTGGCGGGTTTCCACCCACCGGGCCAGGAGCCAGAGGGTATCCGAGAGACGGTTCAAATAGACGAGAATCTCCGGGTTCTGAAGTTGTCCGGTCTCATGGAGGGCGCAGACGCGGCGCTCGGCGCGACGGCAGGCTGTGCGGGCCAGGTCGAGTGCCGCGGCGTGGGCTGTCGCACCCGGCGTGGCCCAGCCCCGGAACGACACGTTCTGCGACTCGATCTCGGTCACCAGCGTGTCGAGTTTCCGCGTGTCGGCGGGGGCCAGGCGCGCGAAGCCATCCTGGAGGTAGCGTGGCAGATCCGGCAGTTCGGTGGCCAGTTCGCCCATGAGGTTCACCAAATCCTTTTGCACGGCGAGGAGCGGTTCGCGGACGAAGTCGTGCGTGGCCGTGGCGCGAGCCAGTCCCAGGGCGGCGTTCAATTCGTCCACCGCGCCGCAGGCCTCAATGCGCGGATGGCACTTGGAGACGCGGCGGTTGTACATCAACCCCGTCGTGCCCGAATCTCCCGTCCTGGTGGCGATGCTCATGGGGGCAGCGTAGAAACGCTGCGGCAAAGTTCAAGGCCCGGCCGGTGCGGGCGCCTCGCCGCGCGGGATCATCCGCGCCAGGGCGCGACGGATGAGGTCGATCACTTTCCGGCGCGGCGCCTCGGGGTGCCGGTAAAGCTCTTCGATGGCCAGGCGCAGGGTCAGCGAGGCCATCCAGGCGTGAAAATCGTCTTCGCTGCGGATCGTGGTCACGAGTTCGTTGGTAACGCCGAGTTCGAAGGTGCGGCTGCGCTCGGGCCGGTGTCGGTCGATGAAATTTACCCGGCCCAGAGTCACATAGAGTCGGTCAATCCCGGCGAAATCCGCCTCCAGCCATCGTGCCGCGCTCCGTCGTCGTGTCAGGCGTTCGCGCACGACCTGCTCGACTTCGTCGAGGTTGAGCCGCCCGTCCACGGTCCGCACGAGGTTGAACTCGGCGAGGTGCACCCACGCTTCCTTGAAGCGGATGCGACCGGCCAGGCTCGAGACTGCGTCCAGTTCGAAGCGCAGATCCGGTGCCACCAACAGCGGCTCCGGGCCAAAGGCGGGCGGGTTCAGCAGCCGCAGGTCATGCA